>NZ_JAQISY010000020.1:0-7563 GCF_028618465.1 Bartonella sp. MM73XJBT
TGCAAAGGTCTTTCCTCTCTCCATTCTCGAAGACTGGGAGTTAATCGCGTGGAAGAAGAGCAATTTTTTTGCTGTTTTTATGTTGCTCAAAATTCTTGCTGTGTATGCTGTTGTCTTTATCCCAGTTGCACCACTCTTTCCTCTTTGTTGTCTTTGGGGATGTGTCTATAAGGTTGCCAAAGTCTCTGGTTGTTTGTGAGGGAATGACCCCGCTTTGCTGAATGATTTTTTATAGAGCACCTTTATACTCCGTTTACTTGTAGGTATGTCCCTCGCAGCATGATACCCATGAATTTCTCCCATAGAAAAGTGGTTTTAGGGCTATGGGGCTGTGGGAGCAGGTTTTATTCTCGCAGAGCCTGCTGGTTTTGCTGCTTTTAGCATGAAAACATCTTAAGGAAAGCAATTTGTGTGATTTTTATCACAAAGAAAACAACATGAAAAATATCCCTTTATCATACCTCTTTAAACGAGAATGGTTTTAAGCCATTCCTTGGTGAGCTGATATGGCAAAAAATGCTTGGAGGGAAAGAAAATTCCGCTGTCTTGATTTGTAAGTGGTCAAAATTTTTCATCCTATACAAGCTTCTTTAAGCTTAGAAAGCTGTTTGTTGAATATCAATAATCTTCTCTCGATTTTATTGTCGTTACTCTTCTCTGTCGTTTGGTTGGTGTGATTGGCAGTTGGGTTCGTATCGTTCTGAAACACCAGGATGATTGAAAAATGATGCCTTATCTGCTGCCATCATTGAAAAAACGAATCATCAGTTAAAATATTGGCTTTGAGAGCGATAAAATACATTCATACAGAGGCATCCATGTCGTCTCTCTCTCCTCACTTCTTTTCTATCCCTTTCAGTGTAAAAGAGCAAAGCTTGGCAAAATCATGAGAGTAGAAAGAGGCTCTCATGTCCTTTTGTGGCTTCCCTTGTAAATCTCTTTCAAGCTCTTTCTCCATCTTTATCACAGCTGTGAAGCGAATCATTCAACCTATAAGCAATCAGAATGCTGTCAAAAATATCAATCTTATGACAGATTGGACAGAAGACAAAAATGATCGTTTTTGAGGACAAGGGAGGGTGGTTATTAAGTATAAAAATATCATAATATTCGTATAATATCATTGAAATTAAGCAGAAGCATTTTTGATAAAATTAAAGAGTAAAAAAAGGCTCCAATAAAAATGGAGCCTTTTTCATATGAGACTTTATAATATATAATAATCTGTTTTTCTTTACTTTATATTACCGTTATCTATACAGTTATCTAGCTCTCTAGAAAAAACATTTGTACACGATACATTATAATTGAGCGTATAAAGCCAATTAATGCATGTAATAAATTTTTACCTTGATGATAGATTTCTTCTATAGCTCTGTATTTTGCTATAGTTTTACTTTCTTTTAAGAGTATATTCAATGTATCCGATGTACCACTTATTGGTTCAAAAAACTGTAAATTCGTTTTCTCAACACTATAAGGAGCGACAATAGGAGAGGGTTTCTTATTGACTATACAATCAGACTGTTGAATTGCAAGAGCTAAACCACTGGTTACTGCACTTGCTATGAAAAAATATCTGATATTCATAGTTTTCTCCTATATTTATTTCTGATAAATAAATATCAAAATGTATTATACATAGATTCATTTTAAACGATTATAGTAAAAATGCAATATTCATAAAAAAGAATGAATTTTGCCTCTAAATTGACAAAATTTACCCTTAATTGCTTCAATCAATTCTTTCGAACTCTGTTTTATAAAGGAGGGTTTGAAGGTTCCAGGCCATATACTCATATGATGGAGTGACAAAAATAGCTGTTCGCAAATTTTTGTTTTGCATTATGGGAAAGAGGGAAAACCCATGAAAGCTAGACACATCCTATGAGGGGCGGGGTGCAGCCTTTGAGGGTTGGGCTGCACCCTGTAAATTGGGGTGCACTTTATGAGGGTTGGGTGCATCCTTAAGGCAGGGTGCATCCTTTAACGGTCGGGGTGCCCCCTGTAAAATTGGGGTGCACTTTATGAGGGTTGGGTGCATCCTTAAGGCAGGGTGCATCCTTTAACGGTCGGGGTGCCCCCTGTAAAATTGGGGTGCATTCTATGAGGGTTGGATGCATCCTTTAAGGGTGGGGTGCACTCTATGAGGGTTGGGTGCACCCTTAAGGGTTGAGTGTACTCTAAGAGGGTAGGGTGCACTCTAAGAGATTTGGGTACATCCTTTGAGGGTTGGGATGTACCCTATGAGGGGCGGGGTGCACTCTTTGAGGGTCGAGTGCACCCCGGTGAGGGGTAGGTATATTCGTGAGTAAATAAAATAGTCAAGAAAATTTATGATTTTTGATCTTATTTAATGGATTATTCTCTTTTTGAGAGCCGTTGATTTTCCATCTTTCCTCTTTGAAATGATGGGCTAATAAGGTTAGCGGGTCATTCTCGTTGTAAAAGAAACGCAAAAATCTATAGTTATTAGGATCTGTTAGGGAGATATTTTTGTGTTGCTGTTTGATCTCTTTGGGGTTGTGTTTTATGAGCAAAACTGCTCTCTGCCTAAAAATTGCTCGCTTGGTAGAAAATAAACATAATGAAATATTATACAGCAGAGAAAGAATTCATTAACTGTTCTTTTCTTCCAAGATTATGCAATGATCTATTTTAAAAATAGAGCTACTTTATCCACAACGTGGTCTATATACAATGTTTTAGAGTGTTATAGGTGACATGTTGTTGGGGTGATTTTTTATTCTTTGTCCAAAAGAACACTTAAACGAGAAGAAAAACTCTGAAAATGTGCTTATGCAGAAGAAAAATGGCAAGAATGCCCCGTTTTTGATCGATGAAAATCTGCACAAATCAAGGAATTGGGAAAAGATCTTATAAGACTGTCAATTTTTATAACAATACAGGTTTTATAACAATGCAGGTACCTCAATGCGGAATATTTCCAGTGAAATGGTGGGTGATAGCTGCCGGTAGAGCGTGCTTTTTGCGCAATCTGTTCTTGAAAGTTACCGGTGTGTGTTGATGATTGCTGGTGCGTGTTGGTGAGAGTTGCTGGGCTTGCATTTGGGGTGGATAGGGAGCGGCTTAGAACTCTGCGTAGAGTGCATTGGCATATGGCTTTTCTCTTGGTTTGCTTGATAAAAATGTGGGGTTTGCTTGATAAAAATGTGGGGTTTGTTTGATAAAAATGTGGTTTGAATGACAAGCACAGGGGGTGTTGGTGGTGGGATTTGCGGTGAAGTGAGGCTCGTGTTGTGAGCTGGCGGTGTGTTGGTGGAAGCTGGCGCTAGGAGTTTGTGGTAGAAGTTTATGGCTGCTTGTGGGTACTGGTGGATGCCGGTAGAGAGCGTTTGCGCAATCGGTTGTTGTGGTGCCATTGGTGCGTGTTGGTGAGAGTTGCTGGGCTTGCATTTGGGGTGGATAGGGAGCGGCTTAGAACTCTGCGTAGAGTGCATTGGCATATGGCTTTTCTCTTGGTTTGCTTGATAAAAATGTGGGGTTTGCTTGATAAAAATGTGGGGTTTGTTTGATAAAAATGTGGTTTGAATGACAAGCACAGGGGGGGGTGGTGGTGGGATTTGCGGTGAAGTGAGGCTCGTGTTGTGAGCTGGCGGTGTGTTGGTGGAAGCTGGCGCTAGGAGTTTGTGGTAGAAGTTTATGGCTGCTTGTGGGTACTGGTGGATGCCGGTAGAGTGTGCTTTTTGTCGCTTTTGGCATGTTGATAGCTGCGAAATTTCTTTTCTTCTCATCAGACTTGCTGTTTTCTCAAATCTTCTAAAATCATTGCACCAATGTCTGCTTGCCAATTGATCAAAATATGTTGTCCTTTGGGTATCGTCATACGGCTTTTCCTGTGCGTTTGAGGAACGTGGGGTGTGGGAGGAGGCTCTGTAGGTTAACTGCGCATGGGGTGGAGAGGGCTCGTGTGATGGGGGGATGGTGTGGCTGTGCGCGTTTGGAGTATGATCGGTGAGAAAGGTGGTGTTGCCTTCCTATACGGGGGTGGGGCTAAGGTTTATGGGTGAAGGATAAGAGCTTTGCGTGTCTGCTTGTGGGTTAGGATTTTGGCTGCCAATAAGAAGGGCAAAACACTCTGTATGGGGCGCGTGGTTTGTGGGAACCGTGTCGCCCGTGGTCGAAGAGGTAAGATTTTGGAGATGGCTTTCCGTCTTGGGAGTGCGGTTCGTTACACAAGGCGTTGTGCTTGTGGGGGGGCTTCTATACGGATGTGGGGGGCTGGTGAATAGCTAGAGCTTTGTGTGTTTGTTGGTGGGGCAAGACGTTGAGTTCTACTGCTGGTGTCGAGGATGTGCGTTGTGGTGGAAAGTGCATCGCCTGTTGGGGGGATGGTGTTTTGTCTTTCTTATTGAAAGGGGAAGGTGTCAGAATATGTGCGATTTGCATATCCCCAATGAAATGCTAACAGGTCTAGACAATCTCGCAGATGGTCGGCAAGGGAATTTTGTTTGCGTTTAGAGGCACTTAGTTCTTTGATTGCTTGACCATAACCAACAACGCGTTCGATAAGTGAGTAGCCAAGAATACCAAGCTGGACTTTGATATCTTTTAAATGATTGGAGGCATCTATTTGATGTTCAATGGGATGTGTATAACCTTGGCTACAGGCAACCTTTTCACGTGTGTAGTCAGGACTCATATGGAGGTCGCCCTGACTTTGACGCCAATAAACATAAAAGCGTTCTGCTGCTTGATATTGTGCTTTGCTCAGATGCCCTTTCGCATATAAAAGCGCAATGGGATGGCTCCTTGCATTGGCAATGGCTTTGATAGTGCGTGGATTGCAGGAGCTTTCCCTATGACTGGGTTGAAAATAAGGATTTTTTGTTTCGACCACGATTTCTTTTGTTTTTAAGTGACCAATGTGTGGTTGCTCTTCACCATGAAGGGTGGATGCAAAATTTGGTATGTGGTTTTTTCTCTTATCTTGATGGTTCATGTCGTCTCCTTAAAAATGATTCATTTGCTTCTTTTGTGTAAAGCAGTGGAATTCTGCTGCTGTATGCTTGTCGAGGGATCCGTTTCCGCTCTTTTGCCTGAGAGAGAATTTTCTAAGGGGGTGGCTTTGGTGCTGTCATGGTTTTATCCGAAGGGGTTTATCTGAAGATTTGTGTGGGGGATGCAGGGTGTGCGGGTGTGTAAGGGAGGGGTATGTAAGGGGGGCGGAGGGGCTGTACAAGGGTTGTGTGGAGGTTTGTGCTGGGGCGGTGTGCGTGTCCCGCGGGGATTTTCTGCTTGAAGAGAGGGGATTTTTGCTGCATTGTGAGCCTTCTCTTTGATTTTATTGCTATGGGGGGCTTGATGCTACAGAGTTCGTGGTTTTTGCCGTTTTTGCTGTCGTTGTGCCTTTTGGTTGTTTGTGTGGCTTTTCTTTATAGGGCTGCCAAGTGTCGCGGGGTGATGAGGTGGCTGTTTTGGCGGTGGGTGGTGATTTATGGTGTTATTGCCGCCTACTTGGGTTTTGTTTGTGCTGGTGTGGGTAGTGGAGCTGTGAGCTCAGAGTTGTTGTTGAAGGGGACGACATTTTCCTGCTTGTTTGGGGGTATCCTTGGTTTGCTGCATGGGGGCGTGAAGAGTCTGCCTGCTGTGTGGGGGATATTCTTGAAGGGGTTGGTGTTTGCTCTCCTGTTGAAATTGCTCGTGTCTTTGCTGATGCGGGAGGGTGATGATGCAGTCTTGCAGAGGTCGTTGTGGCTTTTGAATTGTCTGCTGGTTGGTTGCATTTGGGGATGTGTCTTGGTGTTGTTTGCTGCAGGAGCCGAGCAATTTGGTTGGAGTTGGCTTTGGTTCTCGAATGTGTTTGTATTGATCGGTATCAATGGATTTTTCTCTCCTTTTCTTTATCAGGGAGCAAAGTGTGCTCTTGTGGTGGGGGAGGCGTTTTTTAAGAGAGTGGGCTTGATGGGACGCTCCAGATAATGCCGTGGCGTTGCTGGGTGTTCACAAGAACAGCGATAGCGATAGGTTTTTTTGTCAAACCAAAGACCTATTTTGCCTTCAAAATCACCGGAACGTTGTTTGGCAATATTCATAATAACGCTTGGGCGTTTTTCTAAATCTGCTTTTTCTTGTGTGAGAGAGGCTGCAAAAATTTTGTCTTCTAAGGACCTATTGCGCCAAATGGTGATGATGTTAAAAGCATTGGCACCAATCTCTGAGGCGCCTTTAATATCTTCTGTGCCTGGGATATCTTTATCGAGCCCTCCTTTGCGGGCATGGGCAACAAGATGAATGTGCACATTGTTTAAAACAGCCCAATCAACCATTTTATAAACCGCTTGTTCTTGACCGGCATAGTCATCTGAGGCAATGCCAAGCCGCATGAGACTGTCGATGATAAATTGATCGCAGCCATAACGCGCGCGGCAATAGTCAAAAACATCGAGCAAGGTGTTGACGCTCGATTTGCCCACATGTTCATAAAGAATAAGCCCATCATCTAAAAATTGGAGAACCCGTTCAATCATCTCTCTTGTGGGTTGTTCTAAGCCGCCGGTTTGTTTGGTTAAACGGCGCAGAGATTGTGCGCCTTTCATTTCTAGAGAGGCTAAGCAAAGACGGCTGTTTTGCGAAATCCAATGGGGTATGCAGTCTGATAACAATTGGCTTTTTCCTGCACCACTGGCTCCACTCCAGAGCGTTAATTCTGCTGGGCGAAAATGCAATTTGCCATTCAATTTTGGATAGGGAAGCGTATAACCAATATGTTGTTCGGGTTCTGGCCAAAACAGCCCTATGACTTGATCTTTATAGTCTGAGGCGTGCCGTAAGCCTTCTGGCGCAAAGCTTTTTGCTGCGGAAAAGGCTGCTCTTATGGTGGCCGCATCAATCCCTGCGGTGAGACAGTCATTGGCATCTTTGCGTGGTAAGCGTACACGGTAGCAGCGGTGACGACCAAGCCTGCTGGCAATCTCATGGGCTGCTTCTTCACCGGGTTTATCCATATCGGTGGCTAAAAAAATCGTTTCAAAGGATTCTAAATGATCAAATTCATTTTCAATCCAGTTTTGTTTGCCTCCATTGCCTCCTCCAAACGGTACCGAGACCGCCGGATATCCATAGGCGGCAAGTGAGAGTGCATCAATTTCTCCTTCGGTGATAACAAGAGTTCTATTGGCGGCGGTCCTATTGGCGCTCCAATGGGTGGAAGAAAAAGCTTGGTTTAGCGGCAAGAGGTCAGAGGTGAGGGCGTTGTCTGTGGCGCAGGTGGCGCTCCTAATGGTGGAGGTGTGGTTTGCGATCGAAGAGCTTGTGGTGGTGTGGTTGTGCGTTGTGGTGGAAAATGCATCGCCTGTTGGGGAGATGGTGTGGCTCTCCTGTATGGGTGTGGGGGTGTTGGGGTTTGTTGGTGAATGCCCTGAGCTTTGCGTGTTTGTTGGTGGGGTATGATTTTGGCTGCCTGTGTTTGAGGCGTGGTCTGTTGTAGCGGTGGTTTTGCTCGTGTTGGTATTGTCCTCCTGCAAGTTTGTGGAGTTGTTGAGGCTTGTTGGTGGGGCAAGGTTTTGGGTTTTACTGCTGGTGTAGCTGTGTGTTGTGGTG
>NZ_JAQISY010000020.1:7573-24219 GCF_028618465.1 Bartonella sp. MM73XJBT
TGTTTGAGGCGTGGTCTGTTGTAGCGGTGGTTTTGCTCGTGTTGGTATTGTCCTCCTGCAAGTTTGTGGAGTTGTTGAGGCTTGTTGGTGGGGCAAGGTTTTGGGTTTTACTGCTGGTGTAGCTGTGTGTTGTGGTGGAAAATGCATCGCCTGTTGGGGAGATGGTGTGGTTGTGCGCATTTGGAGTATGATCCGTGAGAAAGGTGTTCGTCGTGGTGGTGTCTTTCTGCAAGTTTGTAGGGTTAAGCTTTGCTGGTAAATGACTTTGTATGTCTGCTGGTGGGGTATGATTTTGGCTGCCTGTATGGGGCGTGTGGTTTGTGGGAACGAGGTCGCCCGTGGTGAAAGAGGCAAGGTTTTGGGGATGGTTTTGTGTATTAGGAGTGCGGTTCATTACAGAAGAGGTTGTGGCTGTGGGGGTGTTGCCCTCCTGTATGGGTGTGGCGGTGTTGGGGTTTGTTGGTGAATGCCCTGAGCTTTGCGTGTCTGCTGGTGGGGTATGATTTTGGCTGCCTGTGTGGGGTGTGTGGTTTGTGGGGTAAAGTGCTTGCCAGCCAAATAAAATAGCTTCACATTGGGCTGCTGTTGGTTTGGTTTTTGCTCCTGCTTGTGCCAGACGTTCTTTCACTAAGGCAAGGGTGCCATCAGGCTTATAAAAGGGGAAAATGATTTTTTCACCGTCTTCTCCTATGCGGTAACGCTTTAAAATCTCTAGGGGAATACCGCGTTCTTTGTTGAGGTAAGTTTTGACTAAATTTTGTGGTGTGCCGCATGGGGGGGCGGGTGGACGACGATAGGAACGGTGCGGTGCCATAAAAGGTTTGGGACGCGTAAGGTTGAGAAAGGCGCGGGCTTCTTCTAACGCTTGTGAAAGACTTAGTCCTTTGACTTCACACCAAAGATCTAACAGGTCTCCTCCTCTGCCTTCTGCAAAGTCATACCAAAGACCCGCTTTACTGCCGCTTAAGCACACCGATAAACTTTGGCCAGCCTCACCACGGGTGTTGCCTACAATCCAATCATTGCCTCGTCTGCGCCCCTTGGGGAGAAGCATTTCTACTATCGTGCCTGCTTGTGAGATAAGCTGCTGTTTTATATCAAAAATTGTGCTCATAGGGATGTCTGTGGTACTTGATAAGGTTTTAAGGGTATCATTTTCATTGTTGGGTGCTTGACCCGTGAGAAGAAAAAATGACAAGGGGTTTTTGATGTTCTTTTATCCGCTGTTCTCCATGGAGCTTCCCCATCGCCTTTAAGCGCTTCTTTGCTGCTTTTGGCATGCCAAGGATTACGAAATTTTTTCTTCTATGCGAGAGTGCTTTTTAAAAGCTCAAGGGAGATACGGCGTTTTGCTATTGGGCTTATTTTTGGTTCAAACCTTGCAAAATTGCTGCACCAATGTTTGCTTGACAATCGCTTGGAAGACATCGTCCTTTGGGTATGATCACGCAGCTTTGAACTTGTTTGCGCGTGTTGAAGGCAATGTTTGTGGAAGAGGGTATGTGGCATGGTGGAGGTGTGGTTTGTCTTCTCTTGCACACCTGTAGAATTGTTGAGATTTGTTGGGGCATGATGAGAGCTTTGCGTGTTTGTTGGTATGCCAAGGCTTTGGTTGTGCATGTCCGGATTATGGTTTGTGAGAGAGAAGGTATTGCTCATGTGGGCAGGTTCCTCCTGAAAGCTTGTAGGGTTGTTGAGGCTTTCTGGTGAATGCTTAGAGTTTTGCGTGTTTGTTGGTGGGGTATGATTTTGGCTGCCTGTGTGGGGCGTGTGGTTTGTGGGAACGATGTCGCTCGTGGTGAAAGAGGCAAGGTTTTGGGTTTGATTACCTGTGGTGGCGGTTGGAATTGTGGAAGAGGGCGCGTTGTCCGTGGTGGTGGAGGCAAGGCTGTTGGTTTGATTGTCCGTGTGGGGAAGGTGAATCATAGGAGAGTCGGTATCATGAGTGGTCGCTGGGGCGTGGTTTGTGTTTGTGCGCAAGTTTGTAGGGTGGTTGAGGTTTTCTGGGGCGTGTCTAGAGATTTGCTTGTCTGCCAGTGGGGTAAGGCTTTGGTTGTGCGTGTTCGGAGTGTGGTTTGTGGAAGAGGGGGCGTTGCTCATGTGGGCAGGTTCCTGCTGAAAGTTTGTAGGGTTAAGCTTTGCTGGTGAATGACTTTGTATGTCTGCTGGTAGCGTGGCAAAATTCTTCGTTGTATCTTGGTTGGCAAAGAAAAAAGAAAATGCACTCAATAGAGGTGGAAAACAGAGGTTATCGGGCGCCTCCGGTTTGCTCTCCTTCTTCCGAAATCAAAAAAATTGTTTAAAAATTATGCTCATGTTCGTTGGCATGGTAGTTGATAAGACTGCGGTAAAGGGCTTCATTTTCCTTATTGGGCTGTGATGGGCGGCTGTGAGAAGAAAAAATGGCAAGCCTTTCTTGATGTTCTTTTATCCGTTCAATCTCGCGGCGAAACCAGTTGCGCCATGTGGCTTGCCAATCCACTTTAAGCGCGTCTTTGCCGCTTTTGGCATGCCAATAATCGCGAAATTTCTTTTCTTGCCAGCGCGCTTGCTCTTCACTCAAACCTTCTACAATCGCCGCATCAATGTCTGCTTGCCAATCACTGGGAAGACGGTGTCCTTTGGGGAGTGCTGTGCTGCTTTTGGCTTTGCTGCGTGTATTGGAGGTGTCGGTTGTGGAAATGACTGGAGCGCAGGAGATGGGGGGTGGGGGGACGTTGCTCGTGGTGGTGTGGTCCTCCTGCATGGATGTCAGAGGACTACGGTTTTTTGAGGAGGACCGCCTAGAGCTTTGTGTGTCTTCTGGTGGGGTAAGGATTTGGCTGCTTGTATCGAGAATGGTCGTTTTGGGGGAGAATGCGGCGCTTGTTGTGGAGCTAGTGTGGTTTATGAGAGAGGTGGTGGGGTTCTTCTGTAAGGATGAGGTGTCGCAGCTTGTTGGTGAATGGGGAGTGCTTTGCATGTCTGCCGGTAGTGTGGCAAAATTCTCCGTTGCATCTTGCTGCTTGAGGGGGAGAGAAGTTTCGCTCGATATTGGAAAGGAATTAACCCTGCTACATGCTTTCTCCTCTGCTCTCTCCTCTTTTGCTGTGATCAACAAAAATTTCTTTTCTGAAACACCGTAAGGTGTTTCCTTTTCTTCTCTGTTCTGAGCTTTTGAATTTTGTTCATCATCTCTTGCACAACCTTTCCGCAGATGTGCAAACTCAGCATTGATTTGCTTGCGTTTTTTTGCCGAACAGTGCCCCGCAAAGGATTTTTGCTCAAGCAATTTTTCGCGCTCTTGAAAAACAGTCTCACAACGCTTGTTCCATAAACCATTCGCTAAGTTTAAAATCTTTCCCTCTTCTATGAGCATTTCTAAAACATTCATAAAAGTTCGCTTGTCACAGCCACAAAGACGCGCTAAACGTTCTACCGATAACTCTAGAGGGCGACCGCGGGCATACATTTCGTTAAGAAGAATTGTATAAATTCCAATTTCGTGGGCTCGCATGCCACGTACCCCCCCTAGAAAATCATTCTGATACCAACAAACATAAGGAAGTCTAGACGATTCATAATGAGGAGTTTCTTGGTGATGGGCATGTTTCATGCTTCAATCTCCTTGCTTCTTTTTTCATGTTTCTATTCTTAAATCAAACTGGAAATAGTGTGTTTATGCATCTATGGGATTTTTATCTGTTCGTTGGCATCCGATTAAAATGTTTATGTTTGAGTCGAAGGAGTACAGTTTTATTGCGGTTTGTCTCGTTTAATGACGCTGCTTTAGGAGTTCCTTGATGAAGTCTAAAAAAAAGGGTCCGTGCGCCAAATCTCTTGCAACTTGACTGTTTGAGATTGCGTAGAGAGCAAACGATAAATAAGACAATATATTCTCAATAAATGGGCTTGCGGGGGCGCCTTTTTCCATCCTGTGGGGTGATAAAGTGCTCTTTCGACCCGAAAATGAATTTTATCTCCCCTAAAATAAAATTTTTTCCTTAATTTTATCCTTTTTGGAGGATAATGCAAGCTCGTTTTACAAAAAGGACGTGTTTTTTAAAAAGAACGCGCTATATGGTGAGACTATGAATATCAATGGTTGGCGGCAGAGATTAAGTGCTGTACTTGAAAAAAGTGGACGCTCAAAAAGATCAATTTCCCTCGCAGCCGGTAAAGGGGCTGGATATCTCCATTCAATCCTTACTGAGGGAAAAGAACCAACAATCGAATCTCTCTCGCGAATTTGTCACGAAATTAATATCAGTATGAATTATATCCTCTATGGTCAGGGCGCAAGTTCTGAAGATAAAGAATTTATCGAGCTTATTTCAAAGCTTTCTTCCGAGGAGAGACAGGCAATTTTGACTCTTTTGCGTCGACCAAATGCCGGAGCATCAAAATAAGCTCTTTCCGTGTCTTTGAATCAAGACTGTGCCAGTATTGGATCAATTCTAAATCACTCATTTTTAGCTCTCCTGTCTGCTGATGTTGGGATTGGGTAAGAACAAATAGAGAACAATACAAGGATAACAGCAGGTACAACAGCTGGGACATCGGCTGGGAAAGAGTGAATAAGTGGTGTTTGCGTATGTCCTTTGAACCTCGTAAAGATGAAAATATATCTTTTATTAAGGATAAAATAGTTTGACATATCCCCCATAGAGGATATAAGAGTAACGCTATATTCAGCCTTGTCAAGACAAAGCTGGTCTTTATCAACTATCGAAAGGGGGGAAATTATGAAAAATGTGCCATTCGTTAAAGAGGATGAAATACTCATTATTCTCTGTGAAGATGAAAAGGGGGATACCTATGAAGGGCCATTCGAGCAAATCGAAGAAGTGCTCGAAATTCTGGAAGAATATGAAACTGTTCATAGAGTCTTGCGTCTCGATCTTACCAGACTTCAGGCCGAGGATATCAGTGAACAACTTGCCGATATCTATATTATAAATCATGAAATTGATGAACAAAATAGTCAAATTCAGCCTTTTATTCTTAATAGTGAGGCCTATCATACTTGTCTCAATGAAAATGTTGCGCGTGATTATGAAGATAATCTCTATGGTTCTTATGAAAAACAGCATCGCTTGCGTCCTTGTGATGTTTTGAACGATTACTGGTGGTAAGAAACCATGGCAAGTTATCTTAAAACTTTTTATCGGGGCTTTCCACTTTACTACGCTGGAAATACCCAAAATATCATCAGGCTTGAACCACAAAAACATAACGCTGTCCTTTTTATATCACGAAAGGCTGCTGCGTGTGTGGCAAAAAATTTGGCGGAAAAATATTGCCGAGATGATTTTTGCATCGTGCAACAGCATGATTGAGAGAGGTCGCCAATAAAGAGAAAGGACACAGCCTTTAAGCGTTTTTTCGATGGGAACATTCGTTTGAAACGTCAAAATGCTGCAGGGCTGTGTCGTGGCTATGGGTTTGGTGTTTTATGGCTAAGCAGTAGGTGGTTTAAGGAGAGCTCAGCCTCTTGCGAGAAAGCTATCAGGGAGATTTTTCTATAGGTATTTTGGTGTGAGCGCTTTGGGGGATGCTGAGGAAAGAGATGTTTTTTATGGGGAGAGGAGGTTCCCTTGTGAACCATGGGGAGAAGGTCCAGTGAGTGTATAGGCGCTGAGGACTGCAAGGGTTGAGGGCTGGTGGGAGGAATGTAGAGGTGTTGGAGCACCAATATTTTAAGTCTGTGCAAGTTTTTGCTGTGGGTGGTGAATGTGCACGCGGCATTAGTTTTGTGTTGTGTGGTTGTTGGTGACAAGCAGGCTTGGTGTGATGTTTTGTGGGGGAGAATACATGAGGGACATGGAGGGTGTGGTGGAGCATGGTGCGTGGAGGGTGTGGTGTTTGCAAATGTGAGGAGGGGGACATGAAAAGCTGTGGGGGGTAAATGTGCTGATGGAGGCATTTCCCCAGTGTTTAGGGGGGAATGCTTACAGGGGAGTTTCATTGCGGGATGCGGGAGGATTTTATTGAGGGGGGAGCAATAAAAAACGCTAGTTAGTTTTTATGGGGGTGGTGGATGCGTGAACAGCATCAGTTTTGTGTTGTGTGGTTGTTGGTGATCAGGGAGGTTTGGTGTTTTATGGCTAAGCAGTAGGTGGTTTAAGGAGAGCTCAGCCTCTTGCGAGAAAGCTATCAGGGAGATTTTTCTATAGGTATTTTGGTGTGAGCGCTTTGGGGGATGCTGAGGAAAGAGATGTTTTTTATGGGGAGAGGAGGTTCCCTTGTGAACCATGGGGAGAAGGTCCAGTGAGTGTATAGGCGCTGAGGACTGCAAGGGTTGAGGGCTGGTGGGAGGAATGTAGAGGTGTTGGAGCACCAATATTTTAAGTCTGTGCAAGTTTTTGCTGTGGGTGGTGAATGTGCACGCGGCATTAGTTTTGTGTTGTGTGGTTGTTGGTGACCAGGGAGGCTTGCTGTGATGTTTTGTGGGGGAGAATATGTGCGACATGGAGGGTGTGGTGGAGCATGGTGCGTGGAGGGTGTGGTGTTTGCAAATGTGAGGGGGCTTTATCAAAAAATTGCTCAAAGACAATGTTTGTAAAAAAAGGGACTTAGAAAAGGGGGAGAATACTATGCCAATTCTTATTGATTGTATTCAGGGAACAGAACAATGGCAGCAGGCACGCAATGGGTTGATCACAGCTTCTTTGTTTGAAATGGTGATGGCACAAAAAAAACAGGGGCAAAAAACTTCACGTTATCACTCCGTTATGATGAAACTTGCGGGAGAAAGAATTACTGGAAAAACCGTTGAGGAGGGAACTACGCTCTCTATGCGACGCGGAACAGAATTAGAACCAAATGCTCGAAAACTTTATGCAACACTCACCCATACAGAGCCTGAATGTGTGGGATTTGTTCTCGCCGATGATCGTATGAAAGGCTTTTCTCCCGATGCATTTGTGGGAAAAAATGGATTGTTGGAAATTAAAACAAAAAAACCTGAAATCCTTATTCCTCATTACACTCAAAGGGGTTTTCCAGAAGAACATAAAGCACAGTGTCAGGGAGGATTATGGATTGCGCAACGGGAATGGGTGGATTTGATGCTCTATTGGCCGGATATGCCGCCTCTCATTAAGCGTGCTTATCGTGATGAAGTGTATATTCGCAAGCTGGAAAGTGAAATTCGCCGTTTTAATGAAGCTTTGGAGATGATGGTCCAGCACATTAAATCTGTCGCAACAAGGGGTATTAGAATGGAAAATATTCTCACTGCATAACTGTAAGGTGGAATGGGAGCTGCCGAAGGGGCGTAAAGGAAAAGCTGGGCTGTGCGCGCATAGGTGTAAAATGTGCAAAGGGAACTGGAGTTCCTTTGGGCTATGCTGAGGAAAGAGATGTTTTTTATGGGGAGAGGAGGTTCCCTTGTGAACCATGGGGAGAAGGTCCAGTGAGTGTATAGGCGCTGAGGACTGCAAGGGTTGAGGGCTGGAGGGAGAAATGTAGAGGTGTTGGGGCGCCAATATTTTAAGTCTGTGTAAGTTTTTGCTGTGGGTGGTGAATGTGCGCGCGGCATTAGTTTTGTGTTGTGTGGTTGTTGGTGACAAGCAGGCTTGGTGTGATGTTTTGTGGGGGAGAATATGTGGGACATGGAGGGTGTGGTGGAGCATGGTGCGTGGAGGGTGTGGTGTTTGCAAATGTGAGGATGGGGGACATGAAAAGCTGTGGGGGGTAAATGTGCTGATGGAGGCATTTCCCCAGTGTTTAGGGGGGAATGCTTACAGGGGAGTTTCATTGCGGGATGCGGGAGGATTTTATTGAGGGGGGAGCAATAAAAAACGCTAGTTAGTTTTTATGGGGGTGGTGGATGCGTGAACAGCATCAGTTTTGTGTTGTGTGGTTGTTGGTGATCAGGGAGGTTTGGTGTTTTATGGCTAAGCAGTAGGTGGTTTAAGGAGAGCTCAGCCTCTTGCGAGAAAGCTATCAGGGAGATTTTTCTATAGGTATTTTGGTGTGAGCGCTTTGGGGGATGCTGAGGAAAGAGATGTTTTTTATGGGGAGAGGAGGTTCCCTTGTGAACCATGGGGAGAAGGTCCAGTGAGTGTATAGGCGCTGAGGACTGCAAGGGTTGAGGGTTGGTGGGAGGAATGTAGAGGTGTTGGAGCACCAATATTTTAAGTCTGTAAACAATATCGTTTGTAAGTTTTTGCTGTGGGTGGTGAATGTGCGCGCGGCATTAGTTTTGTGCTGTGTGGTTGTTGGTGACAAGCAGGCTTGGTGTGATGTTTTGTGGGGGAGAATGGGTGTATGGGAGAAGGGAATGAGAAATGTGGGATGGGGATTTACCAATATGAGCAAGGCTTGGGGAGGAGTATTTTGATGGAAAAGTTTTGCGAGCTATTGAGGGGAGAATGTCTGCTTGAGGGAGCCCTATGGAGGATATGCTTGGTTGGGGAGATGTTTGGGGAAGTCTCGCTGTGGTGAATGAGCCGTGGGCAAGAAGAAGAGCGGTTTAGCTTTGGCAATATGAAAAATTGCCTTAACAATAGAATCACCAGGTGTGGTAAGACTGCTAGAGTTCAAAAACTGCGCTGTTTATAACAGCGCTTTTTGGGGGTAGAGAGAAGAATATTGTGCATAATACTGTTTGTATGGTGCTGCGAGAGAGGATTGAACTCTCGACCTCTCCCTTACCAAGGGAGTGCTCTACCACTGAGCTACCGCAGCCCTTTGCAATCTTCGCGCTGTCTTGTGCCATATTGTCATAAAATAGGCAAGAGAACATTTGTATATTCTTGAAAGAAAACATTTCTTGTGTCATGACATATATTTCCTATACAAAAGTTATGAGTTACTTGGAGAGAAGCTCAACACTGTTTAAAAGGTTGTGCAATGGTACAAATGCATCAAAAACAACAAGAAATTAATCATAAAGATGAAAAAGAAAAAAAACGCCAAGAAAGATTAGCTCAACAATTGCGCCAAAACCTAAAACGCCGAAAAGAGCAAAGTCGAAAAAGAGCACAAACAGAGATATAAAAAATGCCTCTTGACGCGCCTTTGCAACCAAACCTCTCAATGTTTCGTTCTAATATTTGAGATGTCTGATAAGATCATCGGTTTCATTGTGAAATCACAATAAAATAACTTCTCAAGGGGGTAAAACCTTTGGAAGGGGAAACACAAAGGGAAAAAGGGAAAAAACTATGGACGCTATTCAAATTGTTGGCGGAAAAAAACTTAAAGGGACTATTCCTATCTCAGGGGCAAAAAATGCTGCATTGCCTTTGATGATTGCCTCTCTGCTTACTGAACAAACCCTCACTCTAGAGAATATTCCCCATCTGGCTGATGTCGAATTGCTTATTCGTATTCTGAATAATCATGGTGTTGGCTATGCTGTCGATGGACAAGATGCCAAAAGGGATTGTATCGATTCAAGAACGATCCATTTTACCGCTCAAAAAATAGCAACAACACGGGCTCCATACGAATTGGTGAAAAAAATGCGCGCAAGCTTTTGGGTGATCGGCCCTCTGCTGGCGCGATGCAAAGAAGCTTGTGTCTCTCTGCCTGGTGGATGTGCTATTGGGACAAGACCCGTCGATTTTATTCTCGAGGGACTCAAAACTTTAGGAGCCCATATTGCTATCGAAAATGGTTATGTCCATGCTAAAGCGCCAAGGAGATTACAAGGGGCTCACTACTGTTTTCCTAAGGTCACTGTCGGGGGAACGCATGTGATGCTTATGGCTGCAACAATGGCAAAGGGAAAAACAACCCTCGAGAATGCTGCTTGTGAACCAGAAGTCGCAAATCTTATTCGTACCCTCAACGCAATGGGTGCAAAAATACTCGGTGAGGGAACCCCAACACTCACTATCGAGGGTGTTAAAAAACTACACGGTGCAAGAGTACGTGTCATTGCTGATCGAATCGAAGCCGGAACATACGCTATGGCTGTGGCTATGACAGGGGGCGATGTGTTTCTTAAAAATGCCAACCCTAATCATCTCACCCACGTGCTGGGTGTTCTCCAAAAAACTGGACTCGATATTCAAATAGAACCACAAGGAATTCACGTGAAACGAGACCCACGGCACACAAAAATAACCCCCGTTGATATCAAAACTGGTCCTTATCCTGCTTTTCCAACCGATCTCCAAGCTCAGTTCATGGCTCTCATGACAAGAGCTCAGGGAATGGCCCATATTACCGAAACAATTTTCGAAAATCGTTTTATGCATGTTCAGGAACTCAACCGTTTGGGCGCTCAGATAAAACTCAATGGGCAGATTGCAACCGTTTATGGAACAGAAAACCTGCAAGGCGCACCTGTTATGGCTACCGATTTGCGCGCTTCTGTTTCTCTTGTTATTGCTGCTTTGGCAGCAAAGGGAGAAACAATTGTCAACCGTGTCTACCATCTTGATCGCGGATTTGAGAGACTGGAAGAAAAATTAGCCCAATGTGGTGCTACCATTCAACGCATCACAGTTTAATACCCTGTAGGGGGGAGTCACGCTTTTGAATTGTTCTGTGCTCTTATAGAAGTGTCTCCTCTTTAAAGGGGATTTTGGGAGCGCTTTTTTGCAGCTCTTTAGAGATGGCAGGAATCATTTCGATGGTGGCTCATTTGGGGACGAAGTTTCTTGAGATGGAGTTGCTTGGGGAGCACAATAGACTGATGGGGCATTTTCCGGCATTTATTCCTTTCTGCCTTCTTTCGGGTTGGCTTTAAAGAATATCCGCTGATTAGTTTTTCCTAGCAGCTCTTTGGGCAACTTCTTTGAGAGTGTTGGAGGACATGGGGATTTTGATGTTTTCCTCTTAGAGGCTCTTTTGGGAAGGTTCTTGGTGGGTATTTGGAGAAGGTTTTGGAGGCGACTCTTGGAGATGAAGCTGTTTTGGGACCAAAGTGCCTGGGAGTGGAGGTGCTTGGGGACGAAGTTTCTTGAGATGGAGTTGCTTGGGGAGCACAATAGACTGATGGGGCATTTTCCGGCATTTATTCCTTTCTGCCTTCTTTCGGGTTGGCTTTAAAGAATATCCGCTGATTAGTTTTTCCTAGCAGCTCTTTGGGCAACTTCTTTGAGAGTGTTGGAGGACATGGGGATTTTGATGTTTTCCTCTTAGAGGCTCTTTTGGGAAGGTTCTTGGTGGGTATTTGGAGAAGGTTTTGGAGGCGACTCTTGGAGATGAAGCTGTTTTGGGACCAAAGTGCCTGGGAGTGGAGGTGCTTGGGGACGAAGTTTCTTGAGATGGAGTTGCTTGGGGAGCACAATAGACTGATGGGGCATTTTCCGGCATTTATTCCTTTCTGCCTTCTTTTGGGTTGGCTTTAAAGAATATCCGCTGATTAGTTTTGCCTAGCAGCTTTCTCTAAGGTATTGGGGGGGGGAGCTGTGGAGATTTTGAGTGGCTCTCTCTTGGAGAGGGGGGCTTTTTTGTGAGTCTTTGCGGGTGGCGCCTGAGGAAGCATTTCGATGGTGGTTTGTTTTAGGAGTGGGGTTTTTGGGAGTGGAGTTGCTTGGGGAGCACAATAGACTGATGGGGCATTTTCCGGCATTTATTCCTTTCTGCCTTCTTTCGGGTTGGCTTTAAAGAATATCCGCTGATTAGTTTTTCCTAGCAGCTCTTTGGGCAACTTCTTTGAGAGTGTTGGAGGACATGGGGATTTTGATGTTTTCCTCTTAGAGGCTCTTTTGGGAAGGTTCTTAGTGGGTATTTGGAGAAGGTTTTGGAGGCGACTCTTGGAGATGAAGCTGTTTTGGGACCAAAGTGCTTGGGAGTGGAGGTGCTTGGGGGAGTGAGGTTTCTAGAGGGCTGAAAGCAAAGAAGCGTAAGAGCACATTGTGCAAAATCAGCAAACAGTATTACCAAAAAACTGGAATCTCAGGTTTTAAAAGAGGACCAATCCGTACTGCCGAAACCTTTTCTGCTAAACCTGTGTGGTCTGAAAGTTCAACTGCTAAACCGCAAAGAGTGGCAGGACCACGCGCTGGTTCAAAACGATCTTGCTTTTGCTTATAAAGAAAGCGGTGTAAAGGCTCTTCCTTCTCCATTCCTATCGAGGAATTATAATCTCCGCACATTCCAGCATCCGATAAATAAGCACTGCCGCCTTCTAATATCTGAGCGTCAGCCGTGGGAACATGGGTATGCGTTCCTACAATAACGCTTACACGACCATCAAGAAAATGCCCAAAACATTGTTTTTCACTGGTGGTTTCGGCGTGAAAGTCAAAAATAATCGCATCTGCTTGGTCCATCAAAGAGCAAGCAAACAAAATCTTTTCAGCTGTTTCAAAGGGATCATGTACCTTGCATGGCATAAAAATACTGCCCAAAAGATTGGCAACAAGTACACGCGCTCCATTCTTGGCGGTAAAAATACCAGCGCCTCTTCCAGGAGTTTCCTCTATAAAATTAGCAGGACGCAAAAAACGATCGCTCTCATGTGCATAATGTAATGTTTCGTGGCATGAAAAAGCATGGTTGCCTGTGGTCACAACGTCAACTCCCGCCATGAGAAGGTCTTGATAAGTCTCTTGCCTAATACCAAAACCATCAGAGGCATTTTCACCATTCACCACAACAAAATCAAGCTGCCACTTCTCAATCAGTTGTGGAAGCTTTTCAAAAACAGCCTGACAGCCCGTTTTTCCGACAATGTCACCCAAAAATAAAAAACGCATAGGCGTTTTAATCACATTTTAGCCTTTTAATAAACCTTTTTCTGTAAAAATTCCCTCTACAACAAGGTCATGCTCTTCTGAGGGAATGGATTCAACTTCTTGACATGAAAAACCTAAACCTAACAGCCTAACTTGATGCCCTTGTTTTTTCAAGACTTCAACGGCACGATCATAATAGCCCCCTCCATAGCCAAGACGGTGACAGTGATTGTCAAACGCAGAAAGGGGAACAAGAATAAGGTTTGGAACAATAACAGCATTTTCTCTTCCTGGACCCAAGGTGCCAAAGCGCATCGGCTCTAATATGGTATTTTGGGAATAAGCACGAAATTCCATCGTGGTGGAATCAAGCACTGCTGGTAATGATAAATAGCCACCACGTAATGTTATCGCATGAAGTAAAGGACGAGGATCAATTTCCGATTTGATTGGCCAATAGCCTGCCAAAATCAGGCGTGAAAAATCTTGCCCCTGTTCTTCAAGATGGCGAAGCACATGGGTGCAGGCTTGCTGCGAAAAAGCCGCGCGCGCTGGTGCAGAAAGAGCAGCGCGCTTCGATAAACCAATTTTGCGTAGCTGTGTACGAATGAATGCTGAAGATTGTGAGGGATTGATGCTTTGTGTCATTCTTGTGTCAATCATTCTATAGAGGGCGTTATATCTAGGGCAAAGGCAACAAAATAAAGTTCTCTTATCCCCCAAATGCCCCATGAGATTTTTAAAACATACCATAAAAACTTGCTTCTTGGGAAAAAGAGCAAGAACAATTCATTTTATGGATGCAAAAAGGTTATTTCATGGATGTAAAAAAGGTGATCCACAACAGCCGATGGAAAAAGTTGACCCCGGGAACCTAAAAAATAGGTGGGCGCCATATGAAAAAGCCCACGGGCTTTATCAGGGACAGCTCCCTTGGAGATCACTAAGGTCTCAGGAATACGTTATTTCCTGTCGAGAAGTGCAGAACACCCCCTTTACTATAAAACAGTTTGAGATCTTCTGCTAGATATAAAATGATTTCTATGCAATCTCTTTGGAAAGGGATGCGTTGGGTGTGAGGGACGTGGTGGATGCGCAGAATGTGTTGAGTGTGGTGAATGTTGGGGGGTGGATGCTTTGTCGTTTGCATGATGCCTGCCAAGTTTAGGCAATGAACTGTCAATGGTGCACTTTAAGGTCTGCAATATGTTGGAGGTCAAACAGGGAGTGTGCAGTGATGCGGTGGGAGAAAGCCTATCGCTTGGAAGCCCCAATAGAAGAGCCCCACTTTCATGAATGGGGAGACGTTTTAAAGGGGTTGTGGTGTTTGTTCGTCTAAAAGCGTTTCAATGCGTTCTTGAAGTCTTTGCATTTGTGGATAGTATTCGAGCGCTTTTTCGTAGGCTTTTATGGCAAGTTTGGGACGTTCTGTCGCTTCCATGGTAACTCCAAGTTCAAAAAATGCCATGTAATTGCGCGGTTCAAGGTCTAGTGCATGGTGCAGGTCAAGCATGGCTAGTTTGAAATCGCTTAGTTGAATATGAATCCATGCACGTCTTATCCAAGCTTCGGCATAGTTCGGTAAAAGCGCAAGCGCATTATCAATGTAATCAAGAGCAAGACCGTAATCGTCGGCATTGATAGCATTTTCAGCCCATGACATTAAAAGATCAATCGTCTCGCTTCCTGATTGAGACCATAAATGTTGAAGTTGCCTACTGAGCTTTTTCGCCTCACTCACATTTGCACAAAACTTCAACTCTTTGAGAAGACGTAAAACTTCCGCTTCTTTACGCTGTTTTTCTCTCTCTGCGCTAGAGGGGAGATTTGTGTCAAATTCTTCAAGAAGAGTGGCTGACGAATCAGAATCAGGGGCTGTTGGTGTTGAAGGAGGAGAACCCGGTATGAGATCTTCCAGTGGTAAAAGCATTTGTGGAGAGCGCCCTTCTTCAGGAAGAGAAGGAGGATTTTGTCCATAGCTAACGGAAAGAAAACAAAAGTTGACGATAAAAATGAAAAAAAAACGTTGGGAAATACAAAAAAAACGCAAACCTAGAGCTTTTAAAAAGATCCAAAAAATCATCAAAACAAGCCCCCAAACGATACATTACCAAATAATGAATCTATAACATCAAACAACGGACTTGTAAGCCAAATTTTCAAGAGGAAAAAAGGTTTTATGCCCACAAAAAGCAGGCATAAAACCATTAACCTTGACGTGCTCTAAAACGTGGGTTCGTTTTATTGAGGATATAAACACGACCTTTGCGACGCACCAAACGATTGTTACGGTGGCGCTCCCTTAATGCTTTAAGTGAATTTTTAATTTTCATCATACTCACCGTTTATAGTTATTTATGCAAAGCAATGTCACAATTCCAATATTACAACATCAATACTACAGTATACTACCCTATACTCCAATACTGAGGACTAACCAACATCCACCATATTGTGATTGTGCCATTGCATCACATGACACACTTTTTCACTATGATCACAAAAGAAAAACGCACCTTTAAAATAAAGGTACGCATTAACACATTTCATTCACACAACGAATAAGTGAAATTGCAAGAAATATGCAGCGCTTCTAACAAAAAATCTTTTTCTTGTCAAGGCGGGGGCATTTTTTATGCTCTGAAAGAGAAGAGCAAAACAGTGAGAAAAGTTTTAAAGCTTCTGATGTTTATTGCTATGAGGCGAGCATGCGAATGTTTTGGGGTGCCTTTTGTTAAGATTTTGTGGCTGGTCTGGTTCATTGAATAATGTGTCCCATTTTGCGTGATGGTTGAACAGAGCTTTTACCATGCTTGAGGTTTAACGAGGGTGTTGTTGTGGCTTTTATTCCAAACTGTTGGGAAAATTTTGGAAGCTGGGGGAGTGCTTGGATGTATGTTGGGGTATGGGAAAGAGCGGTTAATTCACTCTTTATTGCAGAGCGTTGGCGCAGATGTGTGGCTCAAGCACAGAGCGACTATGCCGCTAGCAGATGCGTTTTGAGGAGCTTTGCGAATGAAAACTGTAAAATATTGCTCAAAGCTTAAAGTTTTTCATCAGACGGCGCTCATTTATCAGTTGGTGTTCGAATTGTTTATCGATATCCGATTGAATGAAAGGTTTAAAAGCTTTTCTCCCTCTTAAAATTTTTTGGGACAGCTCATAAAATCATTTTTATTGCCAATCTTCTGAAATTATTCTATTGATTGGTCTGTGTTTTGATCGTTTACGCAGCGGTCAAGAGGGGAGTTGAAAACCCAAGCACTCGATACATAAGATTAACCCACTTTGTGGGTATCCCGGGGTTCCGGGAGTTTTTGCAATGTCCAGGTGCTTTCCAGCACTAAAAGCAAAAAAACTGACTGAACTCAGTATTTTGACTCCCGGAATACCAATGCGAGGGCGCTCGCAACCGGTGGAAGGAATGAACAAATTAAAAACGTGTGTTTTGAGCTATCTGTCCAATGGTCATTTTTCATCTTATAAATCGATTTTGATACATCCTTAAGATCATAACGTAAAAACTTGATTTATGAGATATGTTTTTTAACTCTTTGAAGAGTTTCAGAGCATGATTTTTAATATAAAAAAAATCTTTTCATCTTTATTGCCAATTTCTTGAAATTACTTTACTAATGAGATGATTTTGGTCGTATACGCGACGATCAATAGGGAAAACAAGCCCTAAGTTCAGTATATAAAAATTGATACCACTTTGCTGGTATCTCCCGGATTCCGGGAGCTTTTGCTATGTCCAGGTGCTTTCCAGCACTAAAAGCAAAAGGCTGACTGAACTCAGTACTTGTTACTCCCGGAATACCAATGCGAGGGCGCTCGCAACCGGTGGAGGGGAAAGCTAAGTGAAAAATCCACATATTAATGATATTTCTGTAGGTAAAAAAATCCGTTGCAGAAGAAGGATGATGGGGCTTTCGCAAAAAGCATTGGGGTGCCATTTGGGAGTCAGTTTCCAACAAATCCAAAAGTACGAAAAAGGGGTTAATCGTGTGGGGGCTGGACGTT
>NZ_JAQISY010000021.1:0-23369 GCF_028618465.1 Bartonella sp. MM73XJBT
TGGCGGAGCATTTGATTGAAGAATTTGAAAATCATTTTCGCCCATATTTGGTTGGGGCAGAAATTACCACGGCTTACAAACAATTAGCAATGCACGCAGAAGTTCGTTGGTTAGCAAATGATCTTCACCTTTTAAAGTATTTTCAGCCGATAGAAAAAAGTGCAAAAAATATTCCGCAGCTAGAGGTTGAGGTTAGCTTATCACCTTCTTTGGAGATATTAGAAAACCAAAAAGAAAGCCTTGGATATGCTACAATGACCGTACAGATCAAAAACTATGGTGATAATCAGGTTTCTTTTCCTTATACACGACCACTTTTAGGTGTTGTCTTACAGGAATATGCAGCTTGGTTGGTTTTAAAAAGATATTTACAAAGAGAGAAAAGTAAATGATACCTGATAAAAATGTAGAAACATTCAAAAAACGATTGCTGGCATTAGATACAGCAGCTGTTTCTGATGCTCTAGATAGTTTATATTTGCAAGCTGCTTTACCGAATATTAAACCACGCTTAAATAATATCAAAATAGCTGGACCTGTATTTACAGTACAATATGAGGCTTTTCGTCCAGAAAATCAAACATTTGCGAATGCTGGTAATTATATTGACGATGTGCCTGCCGGATCTGTAGTGGTGATTGATAATAATGGTCGATGTGATTGTACCAGTTGGGGAAATATTTTGACTCATAAAGCACTACAGCAAAAAATTGTAGGAACTGTTATTCATGGTTCTGCTAGAGATATTGCTGAAATTAGAGCTCTACATTACCCTCTTTTTACGAAAAATATTTATATGGTTTCTGGTAAAAACCGTGCACGCATACGAGCTGTGCAGGTGCCTTTAATGATTGAAGGAGTAAAAATTTTTCCTGGCGATTGGGTTTTTGCTGATGATAATGGTGTATTAATTCTTCCTAACTCAGAGTTATATGAGATTCTTCATCGTGCTGAAAATGTTGATAAAACGGAAGCCCGCATTTTAGCTGGGCTTAAAGGCGGTGAGCGGCTTGAAAATATACGGATTCAAGAAGGTTATGAAGTTCCTTGGAAGGAAAAATTGTGAGTGTACGTTTCATACAATTCTGGCGTAAGAAGTTAAAATTTTTAGATATCCATTATCATGCCCGTCCAGATTTATTTGATAGAACATATTCGGCTTATGATGCTGCAAAAATTTATGCCCAACATAAAGGAGGAGTTGTTTTAAAAAATCATTTAGGCAGCACGGCTGCACTTTCCACAGCCTTACAAGAACAAGATCTACCTGTTTTTGGTTCTATTGTTCTTAATTATGCTTCAGGTGGTTTAAATTTACTTTCAGTTAAACGTGCTTTAGCACATTATCAATTTGTTTCAAAACCTAAATTGCTTGTACATTTGCCCACCATTGTGCCAACACATCATCGTAGCCGTCTCAAACGAAATTTTTCTAATGATTATGCTGCTTTTCTTGCTCAGCAGCCAACAGCTATTACTTGTGAGAAAGGATATCTAAGATCAGAGGTTTACGAACTCATAACTTTTTCCGCTGATAATGAAATTGTTCTCTCTTCTGGGCATGCTTCCAAAGATGCAACTTTATATTTATTGGATGCTGTAGCGAAAAAAGGTAATTGCAGACTTCTCTTAAATCAGCCGGCTAATCCAATGACAGGTTTTTCTGCAGCACAATTACAAGGGCTGGGAGAACATGATTGGCTTTATATAGAACAATGCGCTTTAACTTTTTATTTGGGATATCAAACGAAAGAAGATATGCTTTCTGTATTGTCTAAAGTTAATAATGTAATTTATAGCTCAGATCTAGGGCAATTGGGGGGAACTGATATTCCAACATGGTTGAAAGACAGTGCAAACTGGTTCCAAGAAGCAAAACTCTCTCCTTCCCAAATACAAACAATAACGCTTGATAATCCTTTAAAAATGTTGTCGCCGACAGATTAGTTATAAGATTTATATTTTGTAAGATTTAATACAAAAATTATAAAAATTTCGAGTACTTATTGAAGAGTTAGCGCAGACTAGTGAAAATCTCTTAACTTTTTGTGATGTTTTACAATTTTTATTTCATTATTATAAGGGATAATGAAAAAAGGTAAGTGGTTTCGTTCTAATAAAGGATCAACTACAAAATCGCATATTGTTTTTTAGACTAATTAAAGTATTTATTATATTGGAAACATTATTTTTTAAATATAATTTCTTTCTTTACATGCTTCGTACAAGTTATGAGTTGTTGATGATAGAGGAAAAGCTAATTGTAAGAAAATAGAAACCCAATTGCCTTAACAGAAGAGTTTTTAAATACCTACATTGTAAGTTAAATAAAACAAGTGTTTTCAGTCTTATTTATAGTGCATAAAATATCTAGAAGACGGATAAATGCACATCATATAGAATTTAGAATATAGCAGAAAGTGTTAAGATTGGATCAGTAAGTCATGATCAATTGATTGAATTGGTTTGTAAATGAGGAAATGTAGTGAAACAAATTCTAATTTTTGTTTTGGCGCCTGTATGTCTATGAACTTATTGTGATGCGAGAAACGGGCAACGTTAAACGTTATCCAAATTAATTTGAACATTCTTGTTGCTCGATATCATGACTTAAGCAAAAAGTAGACGAGAGATTAGAAGCTCATGAGAAACAGGAAGAAGCGTTCATAATGCTTTAAAGGTTTGGTACGTAAAATTAAATGTTCTTATTTTACAAAAGTAGTTATTCTTTCACTAAAATTTATAGATACTAAATAGTTTCACGTAAATTGAGTAAATGTGTTTCATTTTTGTTTTGTATTATGCTTTATTAAAGTATTTATTTTTCAAGTTCCAAGCTAAATTTTTATTGATGAGCAAGAGTATGAGACTCAAAAAATGATACAATAAGCTTTGCCAATTTTTGTGCTACTTGCTGTTTCGTCATCTGCGGCCATTCTTCAACATTTTCTTTACTCACAAGATAAACTTGATTTGTATCAGCGCCCATAACACGAGTGCCATCAGCATGAAGGGAAATATCATTGGCAAGAATGAAATCAGCACCTTTTTCGATACATTTTTTTTGCGCATTTACGATGAGGTCAGAGGTTTCAGCCGCAAATCCAATCACGAGTGGAGGGCGGTTTGCAGCATGTCCAATTGTTGCTAAAATGTCAGGATTTTCTACCATATGCAGAGATGGTGGTGTTTTATGAGCGCTTTTTTTCATCTTGTGTAAAGATTGTGTTTGGCTGCGCCAATCACAAACAGCGGCGACAAAAATAGCACCATCAGCAGGCAATGCGGTTTGAACGGCTTGTAACATTTGATGTGCGGTCTCGACATGGATAGTTTTTACCTCTTGTGGAGGTGCAAGATGAACTGGTCCACAAATAAGCGTTACTTTAGCGCCCAAATGGGCGAGAGCTATTGCGATGGCATGCCCTTGTTTGCCTGAAGAGCGATTAGCAAGATAGCGCACGGGATCAATAGGTTCATGAGTAGGACCAGAAGTAACAATGAAATGACGCCCAGAAAGCGGTTTTTCCTGCATCCCTAAAAGAGTTTCTACTGCTGCTACAATGGTTAAAGGTTCACTCATGCGCCCAAAACCTGTCTCATTACGCTCAGCCATTGTGCCAATTTCTGGTCCTACTATATGAACGCCATCGGCGCGTAATTTTGCGACATTGCGCATGGTTGCAGGATGTGTCCACATTGCTGGATTCATAGCTGGTGCAATTAAGAGTGGACAGCGTGCTGCTAAAAGCACACAATCAGCCAGATCATCTCCTATGCCGTTAGCTATTTTTGCAATGCGATTAGCAGTGGCGGGCGCTAAAATAATGAGATCAGCATTACGTGCTAACCGGATATGTCCGATATCATGTTCTTCTGCGCGTGAAAATAAATCGCTATACACAGTACGTCCACTGAGAGCTTCAGCTGCTAAAGGCGTAATAAATTTTTGCGCTGCTTTTGTGATAATAATGTTTAAGTGCGCTCCACGTTCTTGTAAACGGCGAATGAGATCAAGCGCTTTATAAGCTGCAATACTCCCACCAATAATGAGAAGAAGTGACTTTGATTGCAATGATTGCATTTCAGGGCTGCTTGCTTGAGAGGGGGGTATAGTTAAAGTGCTGGGATTGCTTAAAAGACGGCGTGCTTCCTCTTCCATAGAGATACCATTTTTGGCGGCACGTATACGTAAAGATTCTTTGACTTCGGGGGAAAGATTACGAACGGTAAGGCTAGCCATAAAATACCTCCAAGAAACAAAATGATTGCAATGATTTCATTATGGGTATTTTTTAGCATATTGAACAGATTAGAAAAGATGAAAAAGGTAAAAAGTGAGACAAACACAACAAAGTGCAATGATGAAAAGACTATAACGACCATAACGGTTGGTACGGCTTTGTTCAACAGCAAGTCTTTTAAGGGTGGAAGGAGAAAGATTAAATCCTGTTTCTCTGATTTGGTTAAGGTCTTCTTCCATACGTTGAAAATTGTGTATCAATTGTGGTGTTTTACGAGCCAACGAAAGGAGTGCTTGCGCGCCTTCACTAAAGTCCTTTGCCACTCCTATAGGTCCTAAATTTTTGCTAATCCATTCTCTGACAACGGGTTCAGAAGCTTTCCACATATTAAAATGAGGATCTAGTGTGCGCGCTACACCTTCAACAACAACCATAGTTTTTTGGAGTAATAAAAGTTCAGGTCGTGTTTGCATATCAAACAATTCCGTGACTTCAAACAACAGTGTGAGCAATTTAGCCATGGAAATACTTTGCGCTGATTGCCCATGGATTGGTTCACCAATAGCACGGTTAGCTTGAGCAAAGCTTTCAATATTGTGGTGTGGAGGTACGTATCCTGCTTCAAAATGGGCACGTGCCACGCGGTGGTAATCGCGGGTAATAAATCCATAAAGGATTTCAGCAAGGAAATGCTTTTCTTTTTTTCCAAGACGCCCTGTAATTCCTAAATCAACAGCAACAATACATCCTTGTGCGTCTACAAATAAATTACCAGGATGCATATCGGCATGAAAAAAACCATCACGCAATGTATGACGAAGGAAAGATTGAATAAGCGTAACTGCGAGCGCCTGCAAATCAAACCCTGCTTCTTTGAGTGCAGAAATTTCAGATATTCTTATACCATCTATCCATTCCATGGTAAGAACATTACGTCCTGTACGTTCCCAATCAATTTTTGGAACCCGAAAGCCTGTATCATGTTGAATATTTTCAGCCATTTCTGATATGGCAGCTGCTTCTAATCGCAAATCCATCTCGATACGTGTGGTTTGTGCCAAAGTGTCAACCACACAAACAGGACGCAACCGTCGAGAAGCTGGTATATAACGTTCTTGTAAATGAGCAATAAGGTAGAATCCTCTAAGATCTCTGGCAAAACGGGTTCTGATATTGGGACGAATGACTTTAACAGCACATTTTCTTTTCTGACCAGTTTCATCGTAATATTCAGCTGGATGAACTTGGGCGATAGAAGCGGCAGCAATGGGAGGATCAAAATTCACAAATAAATCGTTTATAGAGCGACCAAGCGAATTTTCAATTTGTGCAATAGCATCAGGACAAGAAAATGTTTGTACGCGATCTTGTAGCTGTACCAAATCTTTGGCAATATCACGTCCAACAATATCAGGTCTTGTAGCAAGAAATTGACCAAGTTTTATATAAGAAGGTCCAAGCTTATTGATGGCACAAGAAATATTTTCAGATCGTCGCTTTTTTTTTGCTTTGCTCCGGGCTAATGCACTTGCTATACGATGACAGAATGCTGGAAATCCTTTAAGCTCATCGTGAGGCAGAGCACTCAAAACACCTTCACGTGCTAAAACCCATCCTGCGCGCATCAATTGAAAGTAAGTGGAAATCTGCACCATTTTTAAATTTTCCAACCTGAATGCAGTGCTGCGATAGCACCGGTGAGATTGCGGTATGATACCCGCGAAAAACCTGCATGATTAATCATCTGGGCAAAATCATCTTGTTTAGGAAATTTACGAATAGATTCAACCAAATAACGGTAAGCATCACCATCATTTGCAATGATTTGACCAAGCTTAGGGATGGCATGAAAAGACCACAGGTCATAGATTTTATCGAGCAGAGGCATTTCAACATTTGAAAATTCTAAACATAAGAAACGTCCTCCCGGTTTTAAAACACGGAAAGCTTCTCTAAGAGCTTTGTTAATATGAGGCACATTGCGAATTCCAAAGGCAATCGTATAGGCATCAAAGCTATGGTCTTCAAAAGGCAAATGTTCTGCATTGGCCTCAACAAAATCCATCAGAGGAGCAAGACCATTTTTTTGTGCACGCTTTTTACCGACATTGAGCATTGAACCATTAATATCAAGCACTGTAGCGTGGGCTTTTTGGCGTGAAGCATTCAGAATGCGAAAAGCGATATCACCAGTCCCACCTGCCACATCAAGAACTTTCCAATTGGAAAGAGCTGGGGGAGCAAGCCAAGCAACCATAGAGTTTTTCCACACACGGTGTAGTCCTAATGATAAGATATCATTCATCTTATCATAGTTTTCAGCGACAGAGTGAAATACTCCATCAACCATGGACTGTTTTTGCGCTTCATCAACTCTGGTAAAGCCAAAAGAGTACTCCATACCACCTTTGGCTCCGACGCGTTCTGTTTCAGCTGCCATATGCATGACCTTTCTTCTTTTTCTTTTATCGTAAATGAAAATAGAGGAAATGTTCAAATACGAAAAAACAGCGTATAAAACCACGACGTTTATACAGCCAGAAACAAAAGAGTACCTTTAGATATCAAGATTGGCAACGCTTAAGGCATTATCTTGAATAAAAATCCGCCGTGGTTCAACTTCATCACCCATTAAACGAGAAAAGAGTGAATCTGCATCGGTTGCGTCATTGATTTTAACTTGTAACAGAGAGCGTGCATCAGGATTAAGGGTTGTTTCCCAAAGCTGCTCAGCATTCATTTCTCCAAGACCTTTATAACGTTGGAGCGTAATGCCTTTTTTACCATTTGCAAAGATGCTCTCTAAGAGGCTCATAGGTCCAAAGATACGCTCTGATTTATCTTTGCGGTGTAGGAGCGGGGGAGGATTATATATCTCTATGAAACTTTTAGAAACACGATCAATTTGGCGTGCATCGGCAGAATTAATAAGTCCCGTATCCAGAGTAATCACATCTTTAACTCCGCGTAAAACACGTTCAAAACATAAGCTTCCGTCTGATGTGTATTGACCGCTCCAACCTCGTTCCATATCATCGGCAATCAAATCAAGACGATGGGCGATAGTATCGGCTGTTTTTTGCGCTTTTTCTGGTGTGACAAAGGCTTCAGGGTTAAAAGCTCCAACAATCGCTGCTTGCTCAACAATGTTGCGGTCATAACGTGTATGAAGACCATTTAAAAGTTGACGCAACACACGAGCATCCTTGGCAAGCTGATATAAATCGGCACCTGCACGAACTTCTCCCGTTGAAAGTTCTAAGGCTGCATCTTCTAAGCCCGTATCGATTAAAAACTCTTCAAATGCTGCTTCATTTTTAATATATTGGGAAGATTTACCTCGTGAGACTTTATAGAGGGGGGGCTGTGCGATATAGAGATGTCCACGTTCAATCAATTCAGGCATTTGTCTAAAAAAGAAAGTGAGCAGTAAGGTACGAATATGGGCACCATCAACGTCCGCATCTGTCATAATGATAATTTTATGATAACGCAATTTATCGGGTGAAAATTCATCTTTCCCAATGGAAGTTCCAAGAGCAGTAATAAGCGTTCCAATCATATCCGATGAGAGCATGCGGTCGAAGCGTGCTCGTTCGACATTAAGGATTTTACCCCGCAGCGGCAAAATCGCCTGATTTTGACGAGAACGTCCACTTTTTGCTGATCCACCAGCTGAATCTCCCTCAACGATAAAGATTTCCGATTTTGCTGGATCACGTTCTTGGCAATCGGCAAGTTTTCCTGGTAGAGAAGTAATATCAAGAGCTCCTTTGCGCCTTGTGAGTTCACGCGCTTTACGTGCGGCTTCACGTGCTGTTGCAGCTTCTACGACCTTACCAATGAGAAGCTTTGCTTCATTAGGATGCTCTTCCAGCCATGTAGAAAGACCTTCATTTACCAAATTTTCCACAATGGGACGCACTTCAGAAGAAACCAATTTGTCCTTTGTCTGTGAAGAAAATTTAGGATCGGGAACTTTGACGGAAAGGATAGCTGTAAGTCCTTCGCGGCAGTCATCACCTGTTAGATTAACTTTTTCTTTTTTTACAATACCTGAAGATTCGGCATAACCATTAATTTGACGTGTTAAAGCACTCCGGAAACCGATTAAATGCGTTCCACCATCACGTTGAGGAATATTATTTGTAAAACATAACACTTTCTCATGGTAGGAATCATTCCACCATAGAGCGACATCAACACTCATACCGTCTTTTTCACTGGCAATATAAATAGGGGTATCCAGCAGTGCTTTTTTCGTTTGGTCAATATACTTGACAAATTCCACTAATCCACCTTCATAATGCAATTCAACGGATTGAATATCAGCATGGCGTTCATCAACGAGAAGAATATGTATGCCAGAATTTAAAAAAGCGAGTTCGCGCAAACGGCGTTCTAAAGTTTCAAAATCAAATTCAACCATTGTAAAGGTTTCAGAGCTTGGTAAAAATCTGATTTCTGTTCCACTTTCTCTATCACAATCACCAATAATTTTTAGTGGAGAATCAGCAACTCCATGGGTAAATGACATTTCATGAAGTCTACCATTACGTTTGATTTTCAATTTAAGCCAAACGGATAATGCATTCACAACAGAGACACCAACGCCGTGTAAGCCTCCTGAAACTTTGTAAGAATTTTGATCAAATTTTCCACCGGCATGAAGCTGTGTCATAATAACTTCAGCTGCTGAAACACCTTCTGTGGGATGGATATCTGTTGGAATTCCGCGTCCATTATCACGAACAGAACAAGAACCATCCGCATGGAGTGTAACATTTACAAGGGTAGCATGACCGGCTAGTGCTTCATCGATAGCGTTGTCTACGACCTCATAGACCATATGGTGTAAGCCTGAACCATCATCTGTATCACCAATATACATGCCAGGACGTTTACGTACAGCATCAAGACCTTTAAGAACTTTGATAGAAGCGGCACCATAGTCATTACTAGATGTCGGTGAGGTTATTTCATCACTCATAAGTCAATCCACTTTTGTATTCAGTTTACGATACCCAAACAGCTCTAAGCTTAATATTTTGATCAGTTATTTATGGAATAACCATGTCAAACATTTATCGTATATCATATTTATATTCAACATCTGTTATACATAATTGCTAGTGTATAAGAGAATGATTTTTGCATACACAGTGTTTTTACCTGTAAATCAACATCAAGGTTTCATGCAACAGCACGTTTGCGACAGGAACGAAGATAGATAAGAGGCTCTCTTAGCTGTTGCAGCTTTTGTATGCCAAAGAGGGGCAAGGATATTGCCTATATCTATTGGCATAATCTCTCAAACAGACATGCAGCCTCATTTAGAAGAATCTAAATAAGTTAGGGATAAAACCAGTTCCCATCTATACCCTCATTTTTTATACTGCTTTACAGCTTTCAAAAGTATTTCAAGCAATATCTTTTAGAGAATAGAGGATTATGCATCGTTTCATGTTTTTTATCACGTTTCTTAATTAAGGGTATGTTCTTCACGTAAAATAAAACGCTATTGGTTGCTAATGCACCTGATTGTTTTAAAGAAACATCTCTTCAGCTATCCAAGCCCATTTCATAGTGGTATCCATGAATGGTATAGGTAAAGAGCACCACCATCTTTATGCTTATGAAACAAAAACCAGCATCATCATTTTTCATGCCAGTTGCCAATGTTGTGAAAAAAATGCTGGTACCACCTTGCTCTTTTATCAACGTAGAGATGTTGGTGCTCTATGGGTTTTGCGTTATCTCATTCACGGATGATGTTGTGAGATAAGGGGAAGAAATGAGAGGAGCATTTCTTTAAAAAAAGCGCATGAATGGGCAACACAATGATACCTTTCCATCATGTAAGGAGCATGAAACTTTATGAAAGAAAAATACAGGAATTCTCATGTTATCAAAGAGATTAAGGATAAAATAAGCGATAATACAGAAACTTTTTATTGATAAATATATTCAAAAATCGCTTTCTTGCTAAAAAAATTTCTCAAGCATTTATTGAGAGCAGTGCACACAAACGTTCTATTATCAGCAATATATTCTGAAAACGAGAGAAAAACGGTTAATTGTTTGATAGTTTTGAGAAAGCACAAAAATTTAATTCATGAAAGGAGCAGATATTTTTGTTCAATGCATTAGATATGATGACTGAGAAAAGTTATATTTTAGCTTTGCAAAATAGGGGGCGAGATTTTGGCAATAAAGAAATTTATAAATAGATTGAGCGCTCTTATTGGAATTGTATTTGGACTATCGGGCTTTTTATTTTCCTCGTTTGTAGAAGCCGAAATGAACAGCAGGCTTCCTTCTTTTTTTAATTCGCATGAACATTTTGTGCAGCCTGATACAACAGATATAGTCCGTTTGCGTTTTGTAACAACTTTTGATTTCCCTCCCTTTAACTTTCTTGATCAAACAGGACATCTTGCAGGCTATAATATCGACTTATTGCGTGCTATTTGTTCAAAATTAAATCTTGAAAAAGTCTGTGAGGTAGAAGTTGTTCCTTGGGAAGAGCTTGTAGACCATGTCAAAAATGGTGGTGCAGAAGTCATTATTGCTGGTTTAAAAGAAACAATGAAAACCCATCAAGATCTTGTTTTTACAAGATTTTATTTGCGTTTTCCAGCTCGATTTGTTGCGTCTCGCTTTATTGCATCCCAACTTGTAGATCTTGATGAATCAATAAGTGATAAAATTATACATTTAAACAGTGGCGTTTTGTCCAAAACTGTTCACGAAAAACTGTTTCGCAGTTATTTTCCTGCAGCCAAATGGCAAGGATTTAAAAGCAGGACAGAGCTTTATAAAGCATTACAGGATCATAAAATTGATGTTATTTTTGATGATGGATTTTCTTTATCTTTGTGGCTAAATGATCCCAAATCTGCTGATTGTTGCCATTTTGTTGGAGGTTCGTATATGGCTCCACAGTTATTGGGGCAAGGAATGCAGCTTGCTGTGGCAAAAAAGAATGAAAAATTAATTGATATACTTAATTATGCTCTGAAATCTCTAGAAGATGATGGCAAGCTTACAGAACTTTATTTGCGTTATTTTCCAGTAAGTTTTTATTGATGAATACTTCGTTCTAGGTAAGAACTGTTAATCTTTCAGTGCCCAACCGGTAAGAAATAGCTTCAGCAAGATGATGGCGAGCAAGAAGGTCAGCTTCATCAAGATCGGCAATGGTGCGTGCAACTTTAAGAATACGATGATAAGCACGGGCGGAAAGCTGCATTTTTTCACTTACATCGCGTAGGAGTTTAGCGGCATTTTTATCAGGTATAGCAATTTGTTCGATAATTTTGGCAGGGCAATCACCGTTGGTGCGAATATGGTCAAGACCCAATGTTGTAAAACGTTTGGCTTGAATGGCACGACATCGTGCGACGCGTTTTGCAACATCATAGCTTTTTTCTGATTGTTCTGGTTGCATAAGATCCATAGCTGTTAGAGCAGGGACATCAATCCGTAAATCAATTCTGTCGAGCAGAGGACCAGAAATACGGGACTGATAATCGATTTGACAGCGTATTCCTTTAGCACAAACATGATTTTTTTCGCCTGCCATACCACATCGACAAGGGTTCATTGCAGCAATGAATTGAAAGCGGGCAGGATAGCTAATATGGTGATTAGCGCGGGCGATAACACATTCTCCACTCTCTAAGGGTTGACGAAGAGAGTCAAGGACTTGCGGAGAGAATTCAGGTAATTCATCAAGAAAAAGAACGCCATTATGCGCAAGAGAGACTTCTCCAGGTCGTCCTTTAAGTCCACCACCGATCATTGCGGCCATGGACGCGGAATGATGCGGAGCGCGAAAGGGACAGTGGAGTGAAATGGTATTATGGACTATTTCTCCTGTGATGGAAGCAATTAAAGAAACATCTAAAAGTTCTCGGCTATCAAGGGGTGGTAGAATGGAAGGCAATCGTTGCGCTAACATAGATTTTCCAGCGCCAGGAGGACCTACAAACAAAAGGTTATGCCGCCCAGCAGCGCAAACTTCTAATGCACGTTTGGCGGTTTTTTGTCCTTTAATTTCGCAAAGGTCAGGAAGTTCAGTTTGGATAGTATATTGGCGCGGTTGTGGACGTTTTTGGATTTGGGTCCCTTTAAAATGATTGACCATAGTAAGGAGTGTTTCGGGGGCAAGAATATTCATTTCCGCATTTGCCCATGCAGCTTCAGGTCCACATATGTGGGGACAAATAAGGCCTTTATCGAGTGATAAAGCTGTCATTGCGGCTGGTAAAACACCATTGACAGCTGTAAGGGAACCATCCAATGACAATTCACCTAAAATGACGTAGTCTTGGGCAACTTCGGGAGGAAGAACCCCCATAACAAGCATTAAGCCTACAGCAATAGGCAAATCATAATGGGATCCCTCTTTAGGAAGATCAGCCGGGGCAAGATTAACAGTAACCCGTTTGTTTGGCATAGAAAGCCCACAAGCATGCAGAGCTGCTTGCACACGTTCACGGCTTTCTGCGATTGCTTTATCGGCTAATCCAACAATAGCCATTCCTATTTTGCCGGTGGAAATCATAACCTGTACATCGACAGGCACTGCTTCTAGACCGCGAAAAGCAACAGTTGTAACACGCGCGATCATCAATTATTTCTCCCCCCTTTAACTCGGGAGAGACAATCATATCTCCGCATAAAAATCAAGAAGTGTCTTTATGGTTTTTTGGGAGAGAGAAATCTATATACATAAATTTGTAGTACTTTTATAGAGAGTTATTTGTATAAATTTAACCATAATTTTATGGGATTCAATAAAACATTTATAATGAGTTAAATGAATGTGTTAGGAGAAAAGGAGCGAAGCTGTTTTGTTGCACGCTGGTAGAGAGTTTTATGAATATAAGGGGAGGAAAGATTATGCATGGCAAGCAAAGAATATTATTTGATATAATCAAACGTGTGAAATATTGAGGGTAAGCATGTTTACCTTTCTTGTTTGATGTTATTTATAGTACAAAGTGATATGAAGTGTGTTGAAGGTATCTGATTGGATGGTATATCAGACTGGCGTTTTTTTTAAATCAGGAACCATGCGCAGTGTGTTTATAAGCTTATGCTTTACCTGTGCTTTTCCGCAAACACTTGCAGCATTTGAGTTATTCGGCATCCCTCTTTTTGGTAAAAAGACAATCAACTCCTCTTCCTATAATGTCAGTGATACAGAGAAATTTTATAAGGTTGATGTTATTGCTCCCTTGGGGGCGCCATCAGAAGGTGTAAAAATAGTTAAGTCTGTTTCTTCTCTGGTTGCTGATAAAGATAAAGCATTTAATTCTTCTGGTTTGTTAGCGAAAGCGCGTTCAGATTATCGCACTATTCTTTCTGCTCTTTATGCTGATGGACGTTATGGCGGTATTATTAGTATTAAGATTAATGGTTTAGAAGCTGCTGATTTAAGTCCTGTAACGCAACTCCCAGCGCAATCTAAAATTGTTATTCTCGTTGATGCTGGTCCTCGATATGTTTTTAATGTTGCAGACATTAATAAAGTTGCTCCATTGGTAAAATATAAAACCAATAGAATGCCGACAATTGAAGAATTGGGTTATAAGACTGGAATGATTGCCAAATCTGAAACTATTTTAAAAGCAGAAAGATGGGCAGTTGAAGGATGGCGTAGACAAGGTTATGCTAAGGCCAAAGTTATGAAAAGTGAAGTGATTGCTGATCATGCAGCACGTCTTATTGATGCGCAGATTGCTGTTGATCCTGGACAAGAAGCTTATTACGGTCCTTTAAGTGTGCGTAATGTTAGTACGAAGCCACGCGTAGATTCGGCTTATATTGCGTGGATGACAGGATTAAAGGTAGGTCAAAAATATGATTCTGCTGCGTTAGCCAAAGCAAGTGAAAGACTTGCACGCCTTAATGTTTTTCGTGCTGTGAATATACGTGAGGCTGAGACGATTAGTCCTGATGGTAGTTTACCACTGACGCTTGTGGTGGAAGAACGTAAACCACGTCGTTTTGGTGCAGGTGGTAGCTACTCAACATTAGATGGTGCTGGTTTTGAAGCTTATTGGATGCATAATAATCTTTTTGGTCATGCAGAACAGCTTAAAATTGAAGCGAAAATAAGTGGTATTGGTGGCAATAAGAAGCAATCATATAATTTTAAAAATTTTGATTATCTTTTGGGCAGTACATTTATAAAACCTGGTATATTTACTCCTGATACAGATTTTAGGACAGAACTAAAAATACAGCAAGATGTCTTAGAAAATTATACGACAAAAGCCATTAGAGGAAAGTTTGGTATAACGCATATCTTTAATGGTAATCTATCGGGACAGATGTCCGTAAAAGTTTCTACTGGTTATTCACGCGATATTCATTTTGGGGATCGTCATTTTACAACAATTGGGTTACCGAGTGGTTTGATTTACGATAGTCGTAATAATAAGTTTAATGCGACAAAAGGTTTGTATGCTGAAGTGAATGTCGAACCTTTTTATGAAATGCGCTTTGGCAATTTTATAGCAAAAATGACTGTAGAGAGTCGTTCTTATTGGGCATTGGATGAAAAGAATCGTTTTGTTTTTGCTGCGCGAGCAAAGCTTGGTACAATTCTTGGGAGTGATAGGGCACAAATACCTACAGATACACTCTTTTTTGCTGGTGGTGGAGGATCTGTTCGCGGTTATGCTTATCGCAATATTGGTATCAAAACAGACAATAATGCTGTTGTTGGTGGGCGAGCACTCGTTGAGGGGTCAGCAGAGTTACGTTTGTCTTTAAATGATAAGATAGGGCTTGTTAGTTTTCTTGATGGCGGTAGTGTAGGAGAAAAGGCGAATTTTGATTTTTCTAAAAAAATAAAATGGGGAGCGGGCATTGGCGGTCGCTATATGACAGATCTTGGTCCTTTACGCGTTGATTTAGCCTTTCCTCTCAAGCGAGAGAAAGGTGATCCTCGCATTGGTTTTTATGTGGGTATAGGGCAAGCATTTTAATGAAAAAAATTATGCGTTTATGGGTTTTCTTATTTGGACTTTCGTTTTTTTTGCTAAGTGCTTTTGTTTTTGCGCGAGGAGGCAATTCCTCCTCTAGCCAAATGCATACCGATGATCGTTCATGGTTAGTTTCTCTCATTGAACGTGGACTTTCAGGGACTAATCGCCAAGTTCGTTTACATAATATACAAGGAACATTGTCTTCTCAAACGTCAATTGAAGCGATTACCGTGAGTGATAAAAAGGGTATTTGGCTGAAAATTACCAATGCTAAAATGGATTGGAACCGCCTAGCATTGTTGAGAGGGCGCATGAGTATTAATGAGCTTTCAGCAGAACAGATTACGTTTTTACGCAAACCGCAGAGCAACTCTTCTCTGATTTCTTCTTTTGAGACAGGGAAATTTTCTGTACCAAAATTGCCACTTGCCATTTCTATCAATAGGCTTCAAGCTCAACATGTAGCATTTGAACAGGAGCTTTTTGGTTTTTCTGCTGATGTATCCTTAAAAGGAAATCTAACCTTGGCAAATGGTGAGGTTGATGTTGATATAACAGCTCATCGTTTAGATGCACCGGGATCATTTTCTGTTCTCACAAAGCTATCCGATAGCAACCGTACAGCTAAGGTTGATATTTCTGTTGATGAAGCGCAAAATGGCATTTTGGCGAATATTTTGCAAATTGAAAAGCGTCCTGCGTTGAATCTTGCTATTACGGGGGATGGTACTTTTGATAATTTGGTTGTCAAACTTTATTCGGAAGTTGACCACCATCCTGTTTTAAATGGCAATATTATTCTTGCTCATTTTGCGGAGGGACATAGTTTTTCTACGAAACTTGTTGGTACACTTGGCTCTTTAATGCCTTCTCAATATCGTAACCTTTTCGAATCTGATGTAACGTTGAAAGCAGAAGCAAGAATGACAAAAGAAGGTGCGACATACCTTGATCATATTGTGCTTCAAAATAAGGCAATAAATGTTGTAGCCAATGCTGAAATAACAGCAGATCGATTTTTACGGCGGCTTTTTATTGATGGCAAAATGGCTTTTGATAAGGAAAATAAGGGAGCACCTTTACTAGCATCAGAAGTACCAATTCGTGTGGGTAATCTTGCTTTAAACATTGATTATGGTCGTGAAGGAAAACCTTCTTGGAAGGGAAAGTTTATTGTACATCATGTAAGCAATAAAAATATTCATATTCGCGATGCCATTTTTGATATGGGAGGAGTAAGTGAAAATCTTGATAATGCAGCATCTCGTCATGTTGGGATTCAGGTTAAAGGAACACTTAAAGGGGGTGAAAAACGTAAAGATACATCAGGAAAAGATTTAGACCAAACAGTTCATGTGCATTTAGATACGGATGTTTTTTCTAAAAAACCGGTTTTGATTCATGATTTTAGTGTTACGGGGCAGAATTTTTCTGCTTGGTTAAAAGGAAAAATGGAGCGTTTTGTTTTTAAAGGCGACCTTGGTTTAAAAACGCAAACATTTGCTCCTTTTAGTTTATTGCGTGAGCAATCACTCTCTGGTAGCGCAGATATTAAAGCCAAAGGAACAATCGGTTTAATGAGTGGCGCTTTTGATCTTGAGTTATCAGGGGTGGCTGATAATATGAAAATAGGTGTGGAGCCTTTTGATCGTTTTTTCAAAGGAAAATTTACTCTTTCAGGTGGTGCTGCTTATGACACGGCGAATCTAATTTTGCGTCGTTTAGATTTGAAAAGCCAATATGCGGATATAAAAGCAGATGGATATTTTTCGAGTGAGAGAGCAAAAATGGATTTCTCTGCTCAAATATCTGATCTTGCTAAATTGGATTCGAGAGTAAAAGGTGCACTTACAATTCAAAGTACAGCTAGAGGACACAATAACCTTATAAATTTTAATACACGCGCAAATATTACTGAAGCATTTTTAATGGGAAAGCAGCTACAGAACACAACATTCACCATGAAAACAATGCTAGACAATACATCACCTGTTACTTCTGTAACAGGCTCGATAAAGGGTGAAGGTACTTTTGCTAAGAAACCGTTGTATTTATCAGCTTCTTTTAAGGATTCTCACCAGATTCGACAACTTGAAAATATCAATATAAGAGGGGGAAGCGCAAAAATAACCGGTGATCTTTTTCAAACACAAGGTCTTGTTAAAGGTGCTTTGCATGTTGATGCTGATGATATTTCCGTGTTGTCTGCGTTATTTTTGCAGGAAGGCAGTGGAAAAGTAACAGGAGATTTTGTTTTTGGCGAACAAAATGGCAAACAAAAAGCCAATCTAAAAGTGCATATTGACCGTTTGAGCTTTGCAAAGAATAAAATGAAGAAGTTGGAAGTCAAAGCCGACCTATTTGATCCTTTTGGCATGACACAATTGGAGGGGGCTATCAATGCAGAGCAAATTCAAACGCCTTTGATGATGATTAATCATTTAAATGTCCATGCTCATGGCAAAAATGGACAAACAGTTTTTACTCTTCAAGCGATGTTGCCTCATAATACCAACGCACAGCTTTCTGGTCGTATGGTTGCAGTAGAAGTTCCAGAAGATATAAAACGAGAAATACAGATTGAAACGGTGGATATAAAACAACATAATTTTCACGCGACATTGCCTAAAGCAGCTACGATTGTTTTTGATAAAAATGGCATGACGGTAAATGGATTAGGACTTGCAGTGAATGGAGGTAAAATTATCCTTGCAGGAAATGTTCAAGATACCCTTAATTTAAATCTTACAATGAATGCATTTCCTGCTGCGTTAGCCAATCTATGGAAATCCGATCTTGGAGCAGATGGTACTGTAACAGGGCAGATTATAATTCGTGGTAGTTTGCAAAAGCCTGATGTGACCTATGATATAAAAGGGGAGAGGCTGACGACGATTGCACTTCAAGATAAGAAAATAATGCCTTTTGTGCTGACTGCTACAGGTAAAACCATAGATCAGAATCTTACTTTGAATGCAAATTTTACGGGGGAAGGAGCAAAGGCACAAGCCCAAGGACACATATCTTTCAATGAAAACAAGCTGGATCTCCATGTTAACTTGCAAGATTTGCCTGCAGGTTTGCTTAATAGTTTTATTGAAGGGCAAGCACTTGGAGGAGTGGTGGTAGGTAAAGTCGATATTGGTGGAACCATGAAGGATCCCTCTGCTCATTTTGAGCTTTCTAGTCAAAGCTTAACTGCTATGACTCATAAAGGACCGATGTCAATGAATGTGAATGCTCGTGGTTCTTACAAAAAATCGACTTTTCATATTGAGAATATGATAGCGACAGGAGATAAGGGATTAGATCTTTCTATAAGTGGACCTGTTTCTCTCAATGGTCTAGAGGCCAAATTGAATGTTAAAGGGACAATACCTCTTGCTTTTGTTGATCTTTTATTAGCAAAGCGTGGTGCGCATATAACTGGCATGGCCAAGATGGATGCAGCTATTAGTGGTGCATTACTGAAGCCACAATTGGTAGGAAATTTTTCTATAGTTAATGGTAGTTTTTTTGATTCAAAAACAAATTTCGGTCTTAACAATGCAACAATAGAAGGCAAATTAAACGGCGATCACATTTTGATAGAGAAAGCTTCCGCTGCTTCATCGGAGGGGGGAAAAGTTTCTGCTTCAGGTCTTATCTCTAATGATCTAAAACCAGATTTGGTATTCCATCTTGATAATGCCAATTATAATGATGGCTCTATGATTCTTGCAACATTGTCAGGAAAGATGACAATGACAGGTCATTTTCTGGATAATCTTGTTATTGGCGGTGATATTACAGTTGAAAAAGCTGAAGTTTTTGTTCCTGATCATTTTCACAATGCAAAGTTTCTTGACATTAAAAATAAGAATTTAACAAAACCGATTCAAAAAACGCTTGAACGTGCTGATGTTAAGAACACCAACACAAATCGTGGTATCTCTCAAGAATCTTCGTCTGTTGTGTTCTCAAATATGCTTATTACGGCGCGCAATCAGTTTTTTGTGCGTGGACGAGGGTTGGATACTGAATTGGGAGGACGCATTAACATAGCAGGACCATTGCATGATGTGCATCCAGTTGGTGAGTTTCAGATGATTCGTGGACGTTTTGATATTCTTTCACAGCGTCTTAATTTTGACCAGGGACAAGCAAGTTTTAGCGGTAATCTTAATCCTACAGTTTATTTTGTTGCCAACAAAGATAGTAGTGATATTCGCGTTACAGTAACTGTAAGTGGAACGATTGATAATCTTGATGTTAATTTTTCTTCACAACCAAATTTGCCACAGGATGAGATTTTAGCGCGTTTGATTTTTAACCGCTCTCTTAATGAATTATCACCATTTCAGATTGCCCAACTTGCGGCAGCGGCTGCTGATCTTGCCGGTGCTTCTAATACATCTTTATTGAATACTCTACGGGCTAAAATTGGTCTTGATGATCTTGATGTTGTCGTTGATGAAAAGGGAAATACTGGCTTACGTATTGGACGCTATATACACAACAACATTTATTTAGGTTTTGAAGCAGGATCAGATGGAGCGACGAAGGGCACAATTAATTTGGATATTTCGCGCCATCTTAAAGCTAAAGGCGCCATAGGGAATGAAAAGAATTCGAGTGTTGGTCTCTTTTATGAAAGAGATTATTAAAGATTAAAATTTTGAAATTCCCATTACTTTGATTTTATACATTTAACTCTCTGTATTAGAAAAGACAATACACTCATTGGGAATGATATTTTTTCGCAAATTGAATAAGGACTTCAAATACTAAAAAGATTTTTGTACTTAAATATTTGCATTTAAATCAAAAAAATCGTTGGCTTACATACCACAAGCGAGGTTTGTGTGAGGGTAAAAACTATTGAAGAAAGAAGATAACGCCTCTTATGAACACTCTCAAATGTAAGGGAGCAACATTGGGAGCAAGCCAAACAGAATGATGGTTTCAGCTTACACGTTTATACATATAAAGATGGTGATGCTCAATAAACTCTACATAATATTATTCAAGAGAGATGGCGTAAAATATGCTTAAGTACACTAAGAATAAAAATTATCATCCAGATTCGCTTGCAGAACCGACAAAGAGTAAAACCACATTTTTATCATTCTTTATAACTTAAATAAGGAAATACCTCGTAGCTTTGATGGATGTTTTTATAAAAAACATCGCTTTATCGAATTCGTTTTCAAGAAAGATTAAGCTATAGAAAAGGAATTCTATAAAAAGGAAATTTTTATCAAATCGCACCAAGATATTTTTGAAGTGCTTAATTTTTTAATCGTATTCTTTATAGAGTGACATCCTTTATGAAAAACCACATATCATGATGCTTTTCATTCATATATTTATTTTAATACTCCTCATGCCATCTTACCAGTATTGCCATGAATGGTAGAAAGCAAAATCTCATTGGGCGCTACCATTTTTTGTATTTATGGTGGTACGAAACGGCACTAATATTTTATTTTCTAGTTCTCAACGGTGTGATTTTTTTCTTGAGAGAGTCCATGAGTAGCATGTTTACTCTTTTCTTAAATGGTTTTATCCATACATCAATCCCGCTTGTAGTGTGCACGCGAATGATTTGAATGAATTCAACATAAACAGATTTAATTTAAAATGAAAGAATCTTACGATATTCGGGGCTCTCATTCAAATTGTGAAACGACAAATTATTAGGATAAATCAATTGCTTGATTTTGTAACAACATATGTATTTTCAAGTACTTCAAGAAGTTGAAATGTTTAAGTAAGATAGTTTTCGTTCTCAGATTTTAGATTTTAGAATAAAACGCAAAACTCGATCTAAGGCATTTACTACAGCAAGAAATTTTATGATAGATTCTTCGAAGGCTTCCTTCTTATACTCAGTTTACAATGTTGAGAAAAATTTATAATGGACAGCACGGGAATGGATTTAAACAAAGGTAACATGAAATATCACAGTTACATTATCCTAGTTTTTGGCAAGTTTTCCAAAATTTGCTATCAGCTTTTTGATACATGTGGGGTTCGATAACATTTGTGGATGTTACGCATCTTACTTGAAGAAAGGAGAAGCTCTTATTATGAAGCTTCTATTTTGAAAAATAAAAAAGAATACTTTTAATAAAACAATAGACGAGGTGTTTAATTCTCATACGAATCCTAGACACGGATTCTCAATAAATCATACGTCTTTTTTGTATGGCTGTACTTGATATAATGCTTTCCCATGTTATGCCTTTGTCTTGTACAAAGGAAAGACTATTTTTTCACGTTTGATCTCAAGTCTTACGGAGGCGTCTAAAAGTTAAGACGTGTGCTTTTTAAATTGGATATTATGAAGTTTTTTGTAAAAACTATTTTCCGTTGCGAGTAATTCCTCTTGGCTACCTTGTTCAATCAGTTGACCATTTTTTATGACAACAATTTTATGAGCACGAGCAATTGTTGAAAGACGATGAGCAATGATGATAGTTGTGCGTCCTTTGGTGAGATGGTGAAGTGCTTCATTAATTTGTGCTTCAGTATGTGAATCTAGTGCACTTGTTGCTTCATCAAGAATGAGGATTTCACTGTCATGAAGCATTGCTCTAGCGATAGCGATTCTTTGTTTTTGTCCACCTGAAAGATTACAGCCATTATCACCGATTTGTGTATCATAGCCATTTGGCAAGTCCATAATAAAATCATGCGCATTGGCTGTTTTTGCTGCTTTGATAATATCATCGTCACTGGCACCTTCTTTTCCAAGTCCGATATTATATTTAACGGTTCCTTGAAAGAGAAAAGTATCCTGTCCTACATAGGCCATAAGCTTTCTCAAGGAGCGAAATGTCGTATAACGGATATCTTGATTATTAATCAATATGCGTCCCTTTGTGGGGTCATAAAGGCGCATAATAAGATTGATAAGGGTTGATTTTCCTGAACCAGATGGTCCCACCAATGCTGTCATTTTTCTGGGTTCTATTTCTAGATTGATGTTCTTCAATACTATTTTCTTATCTGTATATGCAAAAGAGACATCTTCGAAACGAATGCTTCCTTGGGTTTGATCGAGATCCTTCGCATTTTCATGTTCCATAACCGAGATAGGATGGTCAAGTATGTCAAACATCGTACGGATACTAACCAAGCCAGCTTCAATTTTGACTCGTACATTTGCGAGCCTTTTTGCAGGCTCGTAAGCAAGAAGCAAAGCAACAATAAAAGACATAAATTCACCTTGAACGCCTGTACGTTGGGTTGCAAGGTAGCCGGAAAAACAGATAATACCTGCAATAGCAATACCTGTGAGTGTTTCCATAATGGGATTTGTAATAGCTTGAAGTGTTGCAATAGTATTTGCTTGTTTTTCAACATCGCCAATGGCTTTGTTCATACGTTTTTTCATGAGATCTTCTAGTGAAAAAGCTTTGATGACGCGAATACCGATAGAACTTTCTTGTACAATTTTGATAATTTCACCAAGCGAAAGGAGTTCTTTTTCGACAAGACTACGAACACGTTTTAAAGTCATTCGAATTCCTAAAAAAGCTAGTGGTCCTACTATTAAAGTAATGGCGATTAACATAAAATTTTGAATACACATGACAAGCAAGAGGCCACTAACGGAAAGTAAATCACGCACAAAAGTTGTGATAATTGTATCAATGATATTACGCGCTGCTGTAGCATTGTGAGTTACGCGGACAAGAAGATCAGATGAAGCATTATGATGGTAAAAAGAGACACCTTGTTCCATAAGGCGTGCATAAATTTTACGCTGTTGTTCAGCAACGATGCTGTTTCCTGCTTTGCTCAAAAAGTAAGTTTGGGAAAAAGTTGCAATCCCTTTAAGAATGAAAATGAAAGCAATGATACCAGAAATCAAAACAATCATACCGAAATTCTGCGCTTCAATCATATAATTGACAACATCACGCATAATCCATGCACTGGCTGCAGTTGTGCAGGAAATAATAATCATGGAAAAAATAGCGGCACTATACCAACGCGCATGTTTACGAAAATTTTCTCGCAAAAGACGAATGATAAGATGTTTATCAAAAGCAGAAATTTGTTTTTTGACCATAAGGTGCTTCTCTATTCTATCGTTATTTATGCAAGATTGAAGCACTTTGATGAGAGACAT
>NZ_JAQISY010000022.1:0-21444 GCF_028618465.1 Bartonella sp. MM73XJBT
GAGGGAGAGCAAAATAAAAAGCACAAAGTTTTTTAATGCTTCTTAAGAGAATGAGGGTTTTTATTGCTAAAGAGGGCTTCTAATTGCTTTGTTATAGCGTTGGCGAGTTCTTCGGCATTCATAATTGTTACAGCATGCCGGTAATAGCGCGTGACATCGTGACCAATGCCAATGGCAATGAGTTCTATAGGAGAGTGTGTTTGGATTTCTTGAATCACCGCGCGTAAATGTTTTTCTAAATAATTACTGGAATTAACCGATAGTGTTGAATCATCAACAGGGGCTCCATCGGAAATGACCATGAGAATGCGACGTTGTTCACGTCGCGCTAAAAGGCGTTGATGGGCCCAAATCAATGCTTCACCGTCGATATTTTCTTTCAATAATCCCTCCTGCATCATGAGACCTAAATTGCGTCGTGCACGACGCCATGGGGTATCAGCATTTTTATAGATTATGTGGCATAAATCATTAAGGCGACCAGGATGATTGGGTTTGTTTTGGCTAAGCCACTGTTCGCGCGATTGTCCTCCTTTCCAAGTTTTGGTGGTAAAGCCTAAAATTTCAACTTTTACACCGCAACGTTCAAGAGTTTGTGCCAAAATATCCGCACAACTTGCTGCAACTGTAATGGGGCGTCCTCGCATGGAGCCTGAATTGTCAATGAGGAGTGAAACAACGGTATCGCGAAATTGGGTATTGCTTTCCATTTTGAAAGAAAGGGGTTGCATGGGATCAATGATCAGGCGTGAAAGCCGTGCGGTATCGAGATATCCTTCTTCAAGGTCAAAGGTCCAATTGCGATTTTGTTGTGCCATAAGGCGGCGTTGTAGACGATTTGCTAAGCGCCCAACAATATTTTGCAGATGATTGATTTGTCTATCAAGATAACGACGCAAGTGATCCAATTCGCTTTCAGAACAAAAATCCGTCGCCTCCAAAACTTCATCAAACTGACGGGTGAAAACTTTATAGTCAGCAAGTCTTTCTATTTGCTCTGAAACAGTAAAAAGACGTTTGGAGTGATTCGATTCTTTTTGCCTAGAACCTCTTTCTTGCTCTTTTGCATCTTTATGATTGTCATTTGACTTTGTTGCTTTGGTTTTTCCTTTGTCTTGCACGTCACTTTCTTGTTCAGTGGCGGCTTGTTCTTCGTTCTTAGTGTGTTTTGGTTTTTTGCTTTCGTTGTCTGTTTTGTTTGGCGGTTCACACGCGTTTGTTGATTTTTGATTGTTTATGTTGCTCGATGTTTCTTCAAATTGCGCCGCCATTTTTAATGCAACAAGCATTTGGCGAACAATCTGCGCAAATGCATGTTGATCGTGAATATGATGGGTCAGTTCATTGAGTTGTTTAGCAGCCTTTTGCTCAATTTCTTGACGCCATAACTCTAATACGGATCCTGCTTCTTCAGGGGGAGGGCGTTTTGTTATTTTTTCGCGCAATAAAAGCGCAATTGCTTCTTGAATGGGGGCTTCACTTTGGCTAGTAATTTTTTGATAATGAGCTCTTTGATATTTATCAGCAAGCATGCCATCAAGATTTTGTGCAATGCCTTCCATACTTAAAGTGCCGATTGCTTCAACACGTGTTTGCTCAAGAGCATCAAAGATAGCACGTGCTGCCGATTCTCGTGGGGAAAATTGTTGGTGAATGTGCGTGTCATGCCATGCTGTGCGTAGCGCCATGGAATCACCTAATCCGCGGCGGATTGTTATATCTTTATCTGTTGCCTGTTGTGGGAGTTCCGGTAAACAGGCGTGTTTTTCACTTAAAGATGGTCGGTTATGGCTAAAGGAAACTTCAAGGTTGGGCGTACCAGCAATGGCACGGATACAAGTGGAAAGCGCTTTTTTAAAAGCTTCAGCATCAAGGCCGCTGTGGGAGGAGTCATTTGTTAGGTTTTTTTGGTCACCAGTATTGGTAGCCATGATCGATATATTCCTTAAGGCGAAACACCGTGAATGAGAGATTCGAGAAGCTCTTCTCCAAAGGCACGTTGATAAAATTCTGCGACCATAGCACGTTCAAGTTCATCACATTTATTGAGAAAAGTAAGCCGAAAGGCAAAACCAGTATTTTGAAAAATTGTCGTATTTTCTGCCCACGTAATGACAGTGCGCGGGCTCATGACTGTGGAAAGATCTCCATTGATAAAAGATTGACGTACCATATCCGCAACATGAACCATTTGTGAAATCGTCTTTTTGCCCTCTGTTGTTTGAAAAGATTTGACCTTGGAACAAACAATGTCAACTTCTTTATCATGGGGTAAATAATTGAGGATCGTTACAATGGACCAACGATCCATTTGTGCTTGATTGATTTGTTGTGTACCATGATAGAGCCCTGTTGTATCACCAAGACCAACGGTATTTGCAGTAGCAAAAAGACGAAAGGCTGGATGAGGCGTGATGACACGGCTTTGATCAAGTAGGCTTAGGCGTCCAGATGCTTCAAGGACGCGCTGGATGACAAACATAACATCAGGACGTCCTGCATCATATTCATCGAAAACGAGGGCAATATTGTTTTGATAAGCCCATGGCAAAATACCTTCTTTAAATTCAGTGATTTGTAAGCCATCTTTTAAAACAATGGCATCTTTTCCTACCAAATCAATACGGCTTACATGACTGTCGAGATTAATGCGGATACAAGGCCAATTAAGACGTGCCGCAACTTGTTCAATATGTGTTGATTTACCTGTACCGTGATAGCCGGAAACCATGACACGGCGGTTAAATGCAAAACCTGCTAAAATCGCTAAAGTCGTTTGCTGATCAAAAAGATAATCGGGATCTACATCGGGAACATGGGAGCTTTTCGTACTAAAGGCTGGAACTTTCATATCCGTATCAATGTGAAACAGATCACGAGCGCAGAGTATGGTATCGGGCACATTTTCAACTGTAAGCTTTGTCATTGTTTTTCTGGAAGGGAGAGAACGCTATTTTCGGTTGTTAAAAAATGATACAGGACTTAAAGCACTTATGCAATGCCCTATGGTAAAAGTCTTAAATGTGAAAGAAACTCTTCGTGTTTTATAATATTTTGCGAAAGCAGAGATCATTCGAATGAAGAGTGAAGTTGTTAGGTGCGATTTTCCTTAGCATAAAGCAAATTTAGGGGCAAATGATAGGTGTGTAAAACATCACGAAAGCGCTCTTCTTAAAGAATGATTGTCACTATTAGAGACAGGATGGTGTTTTCTGACTTGCTCTTTTACATTTTTTATAATTCGAACAGAATAGAGCTCTTTGAATGTACGCTTTTTAGCACAAACCAGATTTTTTGAGTAAATTATAGGCATGTAAAACATCGCGAAAGCGCTCCTCTGAAGAACGGTTACCGCCATTGGAATCTGGATGATGCTTTTTTACCAGCTCTTTATATTTTGCTTTAATATCTTCAGATGTCGCGTTTGCTGGTAACCCTAAGGTATCAAAAGCTTTGGCTTCTAAAGGTTTTAGCCTTCGCGATGCATTATTGCTTGCATGACGCCCAGTAAATAGTGCGAAGGGATCACGCATACGATTTTGATAGGCAGCTGTACCAGAGCGAATTTGTGCGTAATTGGCAGCTGTTTTTTTTGATGTTCCATTGCTCAAATCCGTCGGCCACGTTGGGCGATGCCCTGTGAGAGCATCTTTTTGGAACTTGGCAATATCTTTATCACTAAGACCAGAGAAATAATTAAAATTTTTGTTATAGGCACGCACATGCTCAATGCAAAAATGGAGATACTGTCCTTCGTGATTTCGGCCCGCTGGTGCTTTATGGGATGCCGATTTTTCACACCCTTCCCATTGGCACTGTTGTGTTTCTGATTCAGCTTTTTGTTTTTTATTGGAGCTGATTCGAATTGAGTCGAATAATTTAGATGTTATTGTCATATCTTTGATTTATGCAAAATCGATTGATTTTACAAGAATTGACTTTTGAAAAAATTATTTTCACATTCGTTTGCTAGTGAAAAAAATGCTTTTGTACCATGCATTTTAGGAAGGAATAAAAAATGTCTACAACAGTTCAAACAACAATTAACAGGAAGCTTCAGGATGCTTTTCATCCACAAAAACTTGAGGTGATTAATGAGAGCCATCTGCATGAGGGACATCCACATGATGAACATGCTTTTGATGGTAAAGGAGAAACGCATTTTCGGGTGAAAATTTTCTCTTCTGCTTTTGCAGGCAAGACACGTGTAGAAATCCATCGAGCGATTTATCACGTTTTACAAAAAGAGCTTGCAACCTGTGTGCATGCTTTAGCGCTTGAGGTTGAATCGATTTAATATTTTACTTTTGTTCAAAAATTTTTAAGAGCGAAATAGAGTTTTTTCAGATATAAAAAGCGCAGAAATCTATCGGGTGATTGTATCTCAGTTTTATAGAATGGATTCGTAAATCTGTATTCGTGCTTTGGCGCTTAAGATTACATCGGTTTTATTTTCTCTTTTTGGATAAATATTTCAAGAACGTGGGTGCGCCTTTTGATAAATTTCCAATAAGTGGTCCGTATCAACGTGGGTATAGGCTTGGGTGGTGGAAAGACTCGCATGGCCGAGAAGTTCTTGAATCGTGCGTAAATCTCCTCCCCTTGATAAAAGATGTGTGGCAAAGGAATGGCGCAATGTATGGGGCGTTGCTGTTTCTGGTAAACCAAGCTGTGCTCGTAAGTTTCGCATAGCACGTTGAATGATGGCTGCTTGTAGGGGGCCACCCCTTGCACCTCGGAACATTGGTTGGTTGTCTCCTAAAGGGTATGGGCAGCATTTAAGATAATTTTGTACGGCTTCGTGAACAACGTTGATGAGAGGAACAAGGCGCGTTTTTCCTCCTTTGCCTGTTACGAATAAGCTTCTTTTCTGGGGGTCAGAAAATTGTTCGGGGGTGAGGCTTAAAGCTTCAGATATCCGTATTCCACAGCCATAGAGGAGGACGAAAACAGCAGTATTACGAGCGATAATCCATGGTTCATTTTCTTGTTGATTTTCTTGTTTTACTAAATGCAGTGCTGATTTTATCGCTAAAGGTTTTGGTAGGGATTTGGGGTGTTTTGGGGTGCGAACAAGCTTCGCAGCAGGAATGTTGACAATTCTTTCACGAGATAAGTAGCTGAAAAAAGAACGCAACCCCGCCATTCCTCGGCTCAAGGAACGCGTACTTATCTTGCTCGCACGCCGATAAGCCAAATAAGATCGCAAATCAACAACACGCAAATTGGCAAGATCATTGAAGGTTGGTTTATGTCCTAAATGTTGACAGAGAAAAGACAAAAATTGTCGCGTATCACGTTCATAGGCTTCTACTGTTTTTACAGCCATGCGACGTGTTTCGAGCAGACAATCCAGCCAATTTTTTCTTGCGCTCAAAACAGCATGATCTGCTGGAATAAGAGGAATATTTTCATCTTTTCTCGTATCATCTTTTAGGGACATTTTTTAATTGAGGGTCTCTTTCTTAGTCGGTTCTTCACTTTTCTCATTTTGTGATTGCACTTCGCTATTGGCAAGCTGTTTTTCACCTTTGAGAGAGAGTATCTTTAAAAGATTATTTGTTGACATAAGATGCGCAAAGATCAATCCTAAAAAGCCATTTTTATGGAGCTTTGCAAGTTGACTTGCGGAGAGTTTATTCAGTTTTTCTTCATCAACAATCCAAAAGTGCTCTAATTGCGCTGAAAGACCTTTGTCGTTCTTCACATTGATGGATTTTTGACTGAGAAGATCCATCTCTACAAGGGCGTCAATAAACTCAGCTGTTTTTTCCATAGCGATTTTGAAGCTTTCAAGAAAACGAATGCGCTCTTCCATAAAGGGAGAAATAGAACCATCGGAATTAAAAAGTTCTGTGCCGGTTACTTCATTAAACATGCCTGATTTTTGATCAAAGCAAACAGAAAGCTCTTTTTCATTGCTCAGTTGAGCAAGAACAAAAGGATAGCGGCGGACAAAAGCTGGAACATAAGTATTTGTTTTCCAACTCTTATCAGAGTCTATATAATCATTTTCATCGTTAGAAAGACCAACAAGAGCAGCAGATGTATAATGTCGTTTCTTTTGTTCGTCTTCTGCGGACATAAATAAAATGGGATAATCTAGTGCTGCTTGAAAATATTCACTACTTGCTAAAGGAACCCAGTGGGTGTCTTTGGCGAAAGACATATCACTTGGAGGGGCAAATTTAAGGTTTTTATGAGAAACTTTGTTGATTGGGGTGATATCTTTGTAAAATAGCATAACATTTGCCATAAGACTTCTCCTTGTATTAATTTGCTTTGTTACCAAGAAAAACTTTGAGAAAGATATGTCTCATATGGCAACAAGATTGAAAGAAAATTATTAGATTATAAGGATTCGTTTGTGAGAGATAATGTTTTTGCATGAAGTATAATCAAAAAAAGCTTAAAAATAAAGTCTATCTTGCCATTATTGGTCATGCCCATGGCATAAAAGGCGATGTTTTGGTTAAGATCTTAAGTGATAAACCGCAGTATTTAAAAACTTACGGTACTCTTTATGATGATATGGGGCGCTGTTATGAAATTGTAACGCTTCGCATGCAAAAAAACAATGCGATTGTGCATTTTAAAGGAATTGAAAATCGCAATGCTGCCGAGGCTTTAAAAGGGATTCGCCTCTATGTTAGTCGAGATCAATTGGTAGAGGATTTAACGGAGGATGAATTTTATCAAGCCGATTTAATAGGGCTTAGTATTCAAGATGGTGTTGGTCAAATCTTGGGCGAGGTGAGTGGTTTTTTTAATTTTGGCGCTGGTGATTTGCTTGAAATGCGGTTGAATACGGGTAAAACTGTGCTTATTCCCTTTAGTAAGGCAGCTGTGCCAGAAATTTGCCTTGCTGCTGGCTTTTTGGTTGTTGATCCAGTGGCAGCTGGTTTAAGTGATATATGAGAAAAGAATAAATCACCTGGAACTCCAAAAAATAACAATGAAAGTACAAAATAAAAAGGAAAAATGAAGGCATGTAAAGATGTCTTTCTTAAGCAGGATAAATTTTACAGTAGGGGATGTGGGGCTGGGACGCAGAGTCTATGGGTGCTTTTGCTTTGAATAAATATCATGGCATTGAGTATGAGCTGGTTGGTGTTGGTTTTGTACGGCTTAGGATTACAAGCTAGAGATGAAAGAATGAAAAAATGAAGTTTCAAGCGCGCATTTTAACACTTTATCCTGAAATGTTTCCTGGTTTTTTGGGTTATTCTTTAGCTGGACAAGCTTTAGCCCGAGGCATATGGTCATTGGAGACAGTGCAGATTAGAGATTTTGCTTTGGATAAACACCATAGTGTTGATGATACACCAGCTGGTGGGGGAGCTGGTATGGTGATGCGGGCGGATGTGTTAGCGGCTGCATTGGATAGTTGTCCAAATGATTCGCTACGGTTGTTGATGAGTCCTCGTGGGCGACCTTTTGATCAAAATTATGCACGTTCTCTCGCGTGTGAGACGGGTGTGACATTGGTTTGTGGACGTTTTGAAGGTGTCGATGAACGGGTCATAGAAGCGCGGAAATTGGAAGAGGTATCCATTGGAGATTATATTCTTTCAGGGGGTGAAACGGCGGCATTGGTTCTTTTGGATGCTATTATACGTCTTCTCCCTGGTGTGATGGGTAATGAGGCTTCTGCAAAATGGGAAAGTTTTGAGAATGGTTTGCTGGAACATCCTCAGTATACGCGTCCTGCTCTTTTTGAAGGACGCGCTATCCCACCGGTGTTAACATCAGGACATCACAAAGCTATTGCTGATTGGCGCCAACAACAAGCTGAATTGTTAACACTTCAACGTCGTCCTGATCTTTATGTGCGTTATGAGAAAAATCGTCATAAAACTTGATTCATATTGTAAGGTGGTGTATTGCATGGCTCTCTTTTTAGAGAATTTTTATATAAGGTTTTTCTGTAGTTCCAAAATTAAAATCAAGGAATGGTGTATTCGCTCCTGTGTAATGCATAGCCTAAAGAACTTCTTTTCTTTGTATGAGAGAGCTTTTTTCGGCAAGAGTTGAGCGCTCTGACTGTTCGATAAAGAACATGAAGGATAAAGGAAATGAATATTATCGCACAGCTCGAAGCTGAACAATGTGCAAAAATTGAAGCAAAACGCCAACTGCCTGCTTTTAAACCAGGAGATACCGTTCGTGTTATGGTGCGCGTGACCGAAGGAACACGTACCCGTGTTCAAGCTTATGAAGGAATTTGTATTGCACGTTCAGGTGGTGGGTTGAATGAAACGTTCACTGTGCGCAAGATTTCTTATGGTGAAGGCGTTGAACGGGTCTTTCCGGTTTATTCTCCTCTTATTGAGGGGGTTGAGCTGGTGCGCCGCGGTAAAGTACGCCGTGCAAAGCTCTATTATCTTCGTGGTTTGAGAGGTAAAGCTGCACGTATCGCTGAAAAGAGAGATTACCGCAAAAAAAGTGAAAAGGTTGCTGAAATCGCAAAAGCCGCAGCTGTCAGTGAAGAGGCATCAACGCAAGCCGCTGAATAAAGACTGCTTGTCGCTGAAATTTGTGCAAGAGTGACTTTATATTACATATTTTTATCCTGCATGATTCGTATATCCAGTTAAAGGAGTGGCTTTGAGGATGCCTAAAAATGTTAGGCCTCTCAAAGTCTCTGTATTTTGTTTCTCTTAAATTATAGTGTGAAACTCAAGTTCTTTTGGCGATATTGTTGGTATTTAAAAATAGGCATCAATATGCTTGGAAAAATGTATGTTTTATTTTGTGAAATGATGTTAGACCTTTGACGTGAGAGTAAAATTGTATTAGATTAAAGCCTGTTTTACGGATACATGTTGGTAAAACAATCGGTTTTTTTATGCGTGACCTTTAATCCGTTATTTGAGACAACCGACCTGTAATATTGGCATTTTGAAATGCCAAATAAATGGAAATGATCATGAATCCAGTCATTTTGTGCGAACCTTATCGCTCATCATGGGGGTGCATCGTCATGATGAGGTTGTAGTAAAAGCCAGGTCAGGATATTTTATGGCAGAAACAATTAGGATAAAAGAGCGCCCTCGTTCTCCTCATATAAGTATTTATCGTTGGACCATTACGATGGCTATGTCAATTGCACATCGTATCACCGGTATGGCTCTTTATTTTGGAATGGTCTTTCTCGCTCTTTGGTTAATGGCGGTGGCTTGTGGAGCTGAGGCATTTAAAACAATTCAGGAGATTTATAGTTCTTTGCCTGGGCTTTGTATCTTGTTTCTTTATACCCTTGCTGGGGTTCATCACATGGTGGGCGGACTTCGTCATATTGTTTGGGATCTGAAACCTTGCCTTTTAGATAAAAAAAAGGCAACTGTAACTGCCTGGGCAACAGTGTTTATTTCTCTTATTGTTACTCTTACGATTTGGATTGTTGGATATAACATTGTTTAGCTGGGGGTGGAGAGGGCTATGAAAAAAGATTTTCGAACGGAACTTGCCAAAGTACGTGGACGTGGAAGTGCACATGAGGGAACAGAGCATTTTTGGTTGCAGCGGTTGACAGGTTTTATAAATCTACCACTTTTAGTCTTTTTTATTGTTCTTATTCTCTCACTGGTTGGAGCAGATTATAGCACTGTGCGTGCACGGCTTGCTCATCCTGTCGTGGCTATTTTAATGGGGTTGTTCGCTGTTTCAGTCCTTTATCATATGAAGCTTGGAATGCAGGTGGTTATTGAAGATTATATTCCACGTGAAGGTTTCCGGATATTCTTTTTGGCATTAAACATTTTGTTTTGTTTTGTTTTGGGGGGAGTTATCATTTTTGCTCTTTTGAAAATTGCGTTAGGGGGTTAAGCAGTATGGCGAGTACAGGATCATCTCTTGGTGCTAGAGCAGGTAATGCCCCTTATTGCACTGTAGATCATAAATTCGATGTCGTTGTTGTTGGCGCAGGTGGTGCTGGTTTGCGGGCAACACTTGGGATGGCAGAGCAGGGATTAAAAACAGCCTGTATCACAAAAGTTTTTCCTACACGGTCGCATACGGTTGCTGCACAAGGTGGTATTGCCGCCTCGCTTTCCAATATGGGGCCTGATAATTGGCAGTGGCATTTATATGATACCGTGAAAGGATCTGATTGGTTGGGCGATACCGATGCAATGGAATATTTGGTACGGAACGCCCCTGCTGCTGTCTATGAATTAGAACATTATGGGGTGCCTTTTTCACGGACGCAAGAAGGTAAAATTTATCAACGTCCCTTTGGTGGGCATACAACACAATTTGGTGAAGGTCCACCTGTGCAGAGGACTTGTGCGGCGGCTGATCGCACGGGACATGCCATTTTGCATACCCTTTATGGACAGAGTTTAAAACATAATGCACAATTCTTTATTGAATATTTTGCGCTTGATCTCATTATGACTGATGGTGTGTGTACAGGGGTTGTAGCGTGGAACCTTGATGATGGTACAATACACCGTTTTTCTGCCAAGATGGTTGTTCTGGCAACCGGTGGCTATGGACGTGCTTATTTTTCAGCAACATCAGCTCATACCTGTACGGGTGATGGTGGGGGAATGATCGCCCGTGCTGGATTACCACTTCAAGATATGGAATTTGTGCAATTTCATCCTACAGGGATTTATGGTTCGGGTTGCTTAATTACAGAAGGCGCGCGTGGTGAGGGAGGCTATTTGATCAATTCTGAAGGTGAGCGCTTTATGGAACGCTATGCACCTTCCTTTAAAGATTTGGCTTCGCGGGATTTGGTTTCACGCTGTATAACCCTTGAAATTCGTGAAGGGCGCGGCGTTGGTCCAAGAAAGGACCATATCCATTTGGTCCTCAGTCATATTGATCCTGCTATCTTGCATGAACGTTTACCAGGGATTTCTGAATCAGCACGGATTTTCGCAGGAGTTGATGTGACAAAAGAACCGATCCCCATCCTTCCAACAGTGCATTATAATATGGGCGGTATTCCTACCAATTATTACGGAGAAGTTCTCAATCCAACCGCTGATTCGCCTGATCGTGTTCAACCAGGTTTGATGGCGGTGGGCGAGGCTGGATGTGCCTCTGTTCACGGCGCTAATCGTTTGGGATCAAATTCATTAATTGATTTGGTCGTGTTTGGTCGTGCCGCTGCAATTCGTGCTGGTGAAGTAATTGATCGAGATGCGGAAATTCCTCCTCTTAATGAGGTTGCTGTTGACGAAATTATCGCGCGTTTTGATCGATTGCGGTTTGCTCGAGGAACAATGCCAACAGCTGTATTGCGTGAAAAAATGCAGCGCACTATGCAAGAAGATGCTGCTGTCTTCCGTACCGAAGATTCGTTGCAACAAGGATGTCGAAGAATAAGTCAAATTTGGGGTGAATTAGCTGATCTTAAAGTCACGGATCGCTCATTGATATGGAATTCTGATTTGGTCGAAACATTAGAGCTTGAGAATCTGATGGCCAATGCAATTACCACTGTTTATTCTGCAGAAGCGCGTTTAGAAAGTCGGGGTGCTCATGCACGTGAAGATTATCCAGAGCGGGACGATAAAAATTGGCGTAAACATACGCTTTCTCATTTGTCCAAAGATGGGAAGGTGACTTTATCCTATCGACCTGTCCATATTGATCCATTAACATCTGAAGCAGATGGTGGTATCGACTTAAAGCGCATTGCACCTAAAAAACGTGTTTACTGAGGGGAGAATGGATTATGGTACAAATTAAGCTTCCCAAAAATTCTCAGGTAAAACCAGGAAAGGTGTGGCCTAAACCTGAAGGTGCTACACAACTAACAGAATTTCATGTTTATCGTTGGTCACCGGATGATGAGGAGAATCCGCATCTGGATACCTATTATGTAGATCGCTCCGCTTGTGGTCCTATGATTCTGGATGGGCTTTTGTTTATTAAGAATCATATTGATCCAACTTTAACACTTCGTCGATCATGCCGTGAAGGTATTTGTGGTTCGTGTGCTATGAATATTGATGGAGCCAATACGCTGGCTTGTACCAAAGGTATGGATGATGTAAAGCATCCCATTAAGGTCTATCCTTTGCCTTCTATGCCGGTAGTTAAAGATTTGGTTCCTGATTTAAAGCGCTTTTATGCACAACATCGTGTGATTGAACCTTGGCTGCAAACCGTTTCACCTGAACCTGCTAAAGAATGGTTACAAAGTCATTCTGACCGGCAAAAAATTGATGGTCTTTATGAATGTATTTTGTGCGCCTGTTGTCAGACTTCATGTCCCAGTTATTGGTGGAATGGCGATCGATATTTGGGGCCAGCTATTTTGCTCCAAGCTTATCGCTGGATTGCTGATTCTCGTGATGAAATGTGTGGTGAGCGTCTCGATAATTTAGAGGATCCCTTCCGCCTTTATCGGTGCCATACGATTATGAATTGTGCGCAAACTTGTCCAAAGGGGCTCAATCCTGCAAAGGCAATTGCTGAGATTAAAAAACTCATGGTTGAACGCCGTCTTTAAAAGTTCATCTGTTCATGAGGGTAAAGTAGGGGGGGCTCCCTATTTTTGTATTTTTTGTCCCAAAGAGAGTCTTTATGAATGTATTCTGTGCGTCTGTTGTCAGACTTCATGTCCCAGTTATTGGTGGAATGGTGATCGCCCTTTGGAGCCAGCTATTTTGCTCCAAGCTTATCGCTTAGATTGGCTTACTCTCGTGATGAAATGTGTGGTGAGGGTTTCGATAATTTGAGAGGTTCCCTTCCGCCTTTATCGGTGCCATAGGATTATGAATTGTGCGCAAACTTGTCCCAAAGGGGCTCAATCCCGCAAAGGCAATTGCTGAGATTAAAAACTCATGGTTGAGTGGTGCCTTTAGAAATTTATCCCTTATAAGCGGAATGTGAAAAGCAAGAAAGTATGCGTGCTTTTTAAGCTCTTTGGGATGATACACAGGATTAAATCTATAAAAGCTTATTGGCTTTTATATGCGCATCAAAAATAGTTTTTATCGCTTCTTAAAAAGGATGCTTCTTCTTTTTAACAAAAGAGATGTCTCATTCAGAAATATATCTTGAATGCCAACAATAAGCTGTAAAGAATTTATTATTGCCTGAATGGTTTCAGTTTTCAGAGAAATTATGCTTGATCCTGATAAATCTTTATGGAGGCTCAGTTTATATTCTTTTACATTGTTCTATAAAAAAGGGGAATTTTTGCTATCGTTTAGGTTTTTATTTTATCATTAAACTTTATTGTTGCTTCTATAAAAGTGAAAGAAATTTGTTTGCACAACCAAAATACTTTTTTATTTATTTTTTGGTATAAAAGCTATTTCTTAGCATGAGAAATGAACTTTAGCTAATAGCATCAATAATTCATCACGTTTATTATTGCATTCATTATCTCATAGCTTTTGAATAGGAAAGACAGGTTGTGTATGTTTTTCAAGCGAAAGTTTACAATACATAAGTGTTTCTGTAATTAGGAAGTGGTCTATAATATTGCAAAATTATGCTAAAGCATAAACTATAAAAGTAGGATCAGTTTGCATAAAAAACAGTGAATTGCTTTCAAGATATTTTCAGATGTAAGTATGTTTTTTTACAAAATAAAATATGGCGCGAAGAGAACTTCAATGGCAATTGCTCGTAACCACAAGATAATGAGAGGTAATATATTCTCTCTGAGAAAATTGACATGTGATTTGTTGCTGCTTAATTGTTTATAATGCGACTGAGTTGTTCGTGTTGGTAGACTCTATAAAGGCATTTTTTGATTAACAAGCAGCTATGTTGATGACGAGAAAGTGAAATATAGAATTTTAAACGATAAGTTATTGCTTTTATGATGACAAATATTTCATAGAATCTTCATTGATATGTAAATTAAGAGCTATTCCTCTTTTTGCATAAAAAATATGCTTTTCAAAAAATGAGTAAAACAATCAAAAGCAATAAGAGTTTTGTGTGGATTTATCTTTTCTCATAGAGTCGTATCATCAATTTTTTATCTCTTTTGTTATGAGAGCATGAAGGTTTATTTCAAAAGGTCTATAAAAAGCCGCAACAAATTGTCACGGCTGTTATTGTCTGTATAATACTGAAGAGTTCCCTTAAACAATCTTCGATTTAGAAAAAATTGGATCATAAAAGACTTCAGAGAGTTTTCTATCTTTGAAGAACAACACCACATCTACTGTCGTGTAAAGCACGATCTTTATCATTTCTATATCAAGTTGACGGCCAATTTCTGATCTTTTGATCAGTGTGGCACATCGCTCAAACGTTTGCAAAGCATTGTTGGCGTGTGTTGTTGTAATTGATCCTGGATGCCCAGTATTCAATGAGTTGAGATATTCCCACGCTTCGTTGCCACGCAATTCGGCAAGAAAAATACGGTCAGGCGACTGACGCAAACATGCATCTAAGCACTCATCAGCAGAAACACGACCTGCACCATTACCATAAAGCATATGTACATGATTGGGATGATTAGGTAGAAAAAGTTCATGAACATCCTCAATGGTGATAATACGTTCTTCTACGGGAACTTTTTCAATGAGTGAGCGAGCAAATGTTGTTTTACCCGATCCCGTTTTTCCAGCAATGATGATATTGCGTTTGTAGAGTACACACTGTTCCAAAAATTCAAGAATTTTTCTCTCACGTTTAAGACTTAAAAGTTGTACTTCAAATGGCTCTAGTCGTGTGAAATCTTGCTTGGATAACAAGCTATTTGCTTCTTTTTCTGAAGGCTTATTAAAGCTTACATCGGTAAAACCATTAAATGCACCTTCCTTCTCAAGTTCCTCTAGTGTCTTAACCGTGAGAGAATGCTTGCGAATCACAAAAGATAGTGCACCATCAATGACAGCCGGCGTTTGTACAATTGTACCACGTTGCCCACCAGGCAAGCGCACATAATTAATGCTTCTGGGAGCCATACCATTATAAACGATAAGAGCTCTAATAAGCGTTTGCAAAAAAGCCATCGTTAATTCTGGTACGTTATGTACCTGCCAACCCTCAAAGCTTTTTGTCCACACTTCACAGGGGCGGCAAATTGATAATTCAGTGATTTTGGGATCTTCTAAGAAACAATCAAGCGGTTGCAGAAGCTGTGCAACTGCCTGATCTTTCTGTATTTTATTAACGTGTAACGAGGCTGTAGACATCACTGAAATCCAAATCTCGAGCAACAAAAATATTCACTCGCTCGCCTTGATTTTTATAAAGTGTTGGTGGAATGTTAATGGAGTTTTGAAGAACATCATTCACTATCGATTGAGCATTTTGCACGCCCTGGGGCAGTGCTTGTTCTTTATTCTCTTTGTCCTCTTTATTTTCCTTACCTCTTCGCCAGATTTTATCCTTTACCCATTCTCCTAAATCACCGATTATGCTTACCATGATTGCTCCACCAAACCGTTGCCAAAAATGCGTATCGACCCAACCACCGATACCAGCTTCTCCAAGGGGGCCAGTACCAGGTGAGTCAAGATTGACGATAACACCGGAAGGTGTTTCAATACGTGACCATTGTACGAAAACACGCGTTTGCCCTTGCTGTATGCCGCTTTGGTAAAAACCAATGACCTTAGAACCACGATCGAGCAAAACAACCCGGCCACTCGTAGAATAAACATCGCGTGTTAAATGACATGTTGTCATGCCTGGTTGTGTGGTAATAATCTTCGTCTCTAATGTGCAATCTATCTGCGTTCCCTGCGTAATCAAGAGATCACGATTATGGAGTTGCGCAGCATAGGATTGGCCTAATCGTACCGGCTGTAGGTTATCGAATAGTACACCGCTATTTTGATCATTGTTAGATGCTTTATTCTTTGAACTTTCTGCAGAGCCTTCACTACTGCCACCGTTGTTTAGACCAGAACTGAACATGCGCTTGCGTGCCAATTCTTCAGCATCTTGCATCAAATGTGGTGGAATCGTTGTTTGGAGAAGTTTCGTTAAAGCTGCAGGAAGTTCCGATGTTGTGTCTTCTGCTGGTGTTGTTTTTTCATTCTCTTCTACAACTTTCGGTTCTTCTATAACACGAGGGGTATAACTTGGTATAATTTGCTGTACCGTCTGTTGAGGCTTTTCTTCTTCAACTTCTGCGCTATTACGCATTTTTAAAGCTTTCCAAGTCAAAGCAATTGGTACTGCTATTATGACAACCAGTCCTATCATTAATAATGCACGTGCACCAGGAATCGTTGGACGGCGCTCTAAACCTAATTCAGAGCTCCCATATGCACCTTCAATATGTCTTTGCTCAATATAGCCTGGTTCAGCATTTTTGTTGATTTCATCCCCTTTCTTGTCGCCAAACATTACTTTCCTCCTTTATTAACGCGATGAACCACCGAAGATATTGTCCCAGTTGTGTTTGGTATACCATTGGGATCATAGGCTTCATTAAAAATAGCTAAAGCACGTTTGCCAAGCCGTATGAGCCACTTAGGATTTACTTTATGAACGGCAATAATATCATTGGAACTACCTACAACGGTCCGTGGTATTAAGCTTTCATTGCCTTCAGCGTCTACTACGTAAATTGATGGCATGTCCATGTTGGCAGGAAATTTGAAATAGGTAATACGTCCATTGTCCCAAGCGTTTATCGGAGCAATATCTTGGTTACCACTCATGGTGTAGCTTAGGTTATAACCTTTCACCCCTTGGTGAAAACCACGTTCAATAGCAAGGCGATGAGTATTCTCATCTAATTTTTGGGTATTTGTATCGGGATAATGGAAAGCTAATTCGTAGGTTGCTCCAGCACGGTCATTTCTAAATTGTAGTCGAAATTTATAGCTCCGTTTGTCAGTTACAACAATGAGATTGGTATTAGCAAGTTCTGCTTTGGGCTTGATAAAGATATGCCGTCCCTTATGGGCAAAGGCATAGGCATCCGAATCACCAAAAGCATGTGTGATATACTGTTCGCCTTCTTCAAGGATAATATGTGTTGCCACACCGAGAACAGTTTCAATTTGAACTACATCAGCTACATTATACATGACATAGCGAATGCGGTGATCATATTGTGAATGAGATGGGGTCTTAAGTGCTTGTACAGGTAGTGTATAAAGAGAGGAAAACGAAAACAGTAGAGCAACGAACACAATTTTTTTCATAACAATCAATCCCTTAATTATTCAACAGTATTTCCGGATCAGCACGGTAACTTGTTACTTGGAAGCCAAGGGGATTAAGCAATCGATCAGATGATTTCATTGGTGCACCAACATAAGTATAACCAATTGTTGCGATTTGGTGTTGTTTTGGCCCAACTGCGCCACTGCTTTCATGTTGTTGTGTGGTGAAACGCACTGTTGCTTGACCACGTCCATTGGGTTGGATCGAGCGTACTTTAACTGTGATACGTGCCTTGTTAGAAAGCACTTTATCACGGGCATCTTCACCTTCATAAATTTTATAAAATTCCTGTTGAACAGCTCCCGCACTTAAAAGCGCTGTTGTGTCATAGTTTAGCTGAATAGTGTCGTAGTCGTAAGTTTCACGATTAAGGACATATTGATTGAGCCAATATCTGTCTACAACTTCACCATAGCTGGTTTCATGCTCGCGCATTATAGAAATGACATCGACCGCGCCAGTGGTGTTATCAACGCGTAGCACCAAGGGCGTTGGAGCTGGTTGGGAGAAGCCAACGACTCCACATATCATGCCAAACAACCCAAAAATGCCAACAGCACCTGCGACACGCCATGCCGTCTTACGCGATTTTATAAATTCGTTTATGAGTTCACGTTCTAAGCCTCTGCTTTCTTCATAATAACTGTTAAGTTGTTGAGCTTTTACTGGTTTAACTTGTTTTTTCATATGGTTCCTCGCTGAATTTCGGCAGGGACTGTTTTATTAATCGGTACACGGTTCCAATTACTTGGTTGCTTTGGCTTTGGAGCTAATCCGCAAGCGGATAGAAAATTCGCAATCAAAATTGCAAAAACGATTTTTTTCATTTTCATACTCCTATTTTACAACTGTAATGTATGCTTGTATCATTTTTTTGTCATTATTTCAATTTTGATTATAAAATATATTGCCTATAATTGTGTTTATTATTTCTTTATTGTTTATGGAAATGTTCAGTCATAGTGCAGATATTTTTTACTGTGCTATTGGAATATTCTGGTTATTTGCTTATGCGGATATTATCGGTTACATTGTTTCTTGCACTATCTAATATCTCCAGAGGTGTCTAAATGTAACACCTTTTGCCAAAGAATTAGCAATGCTTGATAGCTTAAACAATAGTACAATAGAGATAATGGATAAGATGAGGGCTCCACCAAGCGCATAACCCACATTTTGTTTTCCGTCGAATTTCAGATCGGTCATATAATTTGCAAAGATTTCCATCATCAGACTAAATATGATTGCTATGAGTACCAAGAAAATTGTATAATTTAAGATTTGAGCGATCCATCTTTCGAAAAACTGATAAGTTGGTTGCCAAAGCAAGGCAACGATGAAAAGTGGTCCGAGTCCCACCAGCAGAGCAAGTGCGATTTTTGCTAGCAAGATGAACGCACCACCTATTGCTGCGAGGAAGCTTGTTGCAAGCAAGATAAGAATACCAAAGAGGCCGTAAAGGAGCCCATCAGCATCTAAGAAAGCAGCTTCTTCAAAAGCTTTGCTTGCACTTTCGAACCCTCTTTCGGCAACTTTATCAATCAAGCTAGCTAATTGTTTGTCCTGTGGTGGATTATTTATGAGCGCGGCTGACAAGTCATGGGGCATTGTTGTTATTATATTCGTGATTTCTGGTTGATAAAGTCCTGCAGTTAATGCAATTGAAGTAATAATACTCACTCGCAGGCAACGGCTTAGGAATCCAGAGAGTGGCATGTCTATTGCACCACGCATAATAAGCCACCCATATATAATGAAAGTGATGCTGAGACCGACTGATACGAAAGGTGTAATTGTAGCAATTGCGTTGGAGGAAATGTCTGTAACGTATGTTTTTGTTGCCTGATCAATGTGATTGAACAGTTGCGTGAACATTTTGAAGTCCATGGCATTCCTCTTTAGTAAATTTTCAATTTTTTGTTACTTTGCAACATGACTGTGTTTTGTGAGGTTTATTTGTATATACACAATTGTTTAAGTGTTTTCGAATGTGGAGAAAAAAGGTCTCGATGGCACAGAAAAACTGTTAACTGAATCTATCTTATAGTAGGCATTTGTTTATTCATACTTGCAAGAATTTGCACATTGCGCTTACGCTTTAATCTTTGAATGAGTGTTTTTTCAATGTCGTGTGAATGTATGACCATTTGTAGCTTCGTCGATTCATTTTGAATCATAGCTAGCATACCGTTCATGCGCGTTTTCATTTCTTCTACACCTTTTAAATCAGTCATTTTATCAAGGGTAAGCAACATTCCTGCGATTTTCTCAAAACGATTTTCTATTTCCTGAAAAATATGTAGAGATATAGCTTTACTGATAATTGTTGCATATTGGCTGCGCTCATCAATAGTTTCTCGTGCGTCTTGGACAGAAGAAGTGCGAAGATAATTTTCGTCTTTTACCATTTCTTTGAAGAGTTGGGGAATTTTCTTACCGAGCTCTGTCTGTTTTTTATCATTATAAATAAGCTGTGGGTTTAGAAAAAATAATTCACCATCATCATCGTTATATACTCGACTTCTTGTTCTGGTGCCGGTTATAGAATAACGCATTTTATCTAGAGACTCAATTTGTTCTTTCAATAACTCTATCTCAGAATCGGATTTAACTGGATAACTCACATTGACTGTTTGTAATTCATAATCAGCTACCGTAAGAGATTTTTGTTCAACGCCTACTGGTTTATAAAATAGATGTTCTTCTCCGTAGCTTGGTATTCCAGAAAATACACTTATTACCGCTGCAATAAACAGCCTTTTCATATTTTACTCCTTTTAATTATTTCATATTTTAGAAGGATGGACAATTACATCGCTAATTTCACAAATTTGTTTATGAGTCCACGTTCTAAGCCTCTGCTTTCTTCATAATAACTGTTAAGTTGTTGAGCTTTTACTGGTTTAACTTGTTTTTTCATATGGTTCCTCGCTGAATTTCGGCAGGGACTGTTTTATTAATCGGTACACGGTTCCAATTACTTGGTTGCTTTGGCTTTGGAGCTAATCCGCAAGCGGATAGAAAATTCGCAATCAAAATTGCAAAAACGATTTTTTTCATTTTCATACTCCTATTTTACAACTGTAATGTATGCTTGTATCATTTTTTTGTCATTATTTCAATTTTGATTATAAAATATATTGCCTATAATTGTGTTTATTATTTCTTTATTGTTTATGGAAATGTTCAGTCATAGTGCAGATATTTTTTACTGTGCTATTGGAATATTCTGGTTATTTGCTTATGCGGATATTATCGGTTACATTGTTTCTTGCACTATCTAATATCTCCAGAGGTGTCTAAATGTAACACCTTTTGCCAAAGAATTAGCAATGCTTGATAGCTTAAACAATAGTACAATAGAGATAATGGATAAGATGAGGGCTCCACCAAGCGCATAACCCACATTTTGTTTTCCGTCGAATTTCAGATCGGTCATATAATTTGCAAAGATTTCCATCATCAGACTAAATATGATTGCTATGAGTACCAAGAAAATTGTATAATTTAAGATTTGAGCGATCCATCTTTCGAAAAACTGATAAGTTGGTTGCCAAAGCAAGGCAACGATGAAAAGTGGTCCGAGTCCCACCAGCAGAGCAAGTGCGATTTTTGCTAGCAAGATGAACGCACCACCTATTGCTGCGAGGAAGCTTGTTGCAAGCAAGATAAGAATACCAAAGAGGCCGTAAAGGAGCCCATCAGCATCTAAGAAAGCAGCTTCTTCAAAAGCTTTGCTTGCACTTTCGAACCCTCTTTCGGCAACTTTATCAATCAAGCTAGCTAATTGTTTGTCCTGTGGTGGATTATTTATGAGCGCGGCTGACAAGTCATGGGGCATTGTTGTTATTATATTCGTGATTTCTGGTTGATAAAGTCCTGCAGTTAATGCAATTGAAGTAATAATACTCACTCGCAGGCAACGGCTTAGGAATCCAGAGAGTGGCATGTCTATTGCACCACGCATAATAAGCCACCCATATATAATGAAAGTGATGCTGAGACCGACTGATACGAAAGGTGTAATTGTAGCAATTGCGTTGGAGGAAATGTCTGTAACGTATGTTTTTGTTGCCTGATCAATGTGATTGAACAGTTGCGTGAACATTTTGAAGTCCATGGCATTCCTCTTTAGTAAATTTTCAATTTTTTGTTACTTTGCAACATGACTGTGTTTTGTGAGGTTTATTTGTATATACACAATTGTTTAAGTGTTTTCGAATGTGGAGAAAAAAGGTCTCGATGGCACAGAAAAACTGTTAACTGAATCTATCTTATAGTAGGCATTTGTTTATTCATACTTGCAAGAATTTGCACATTGCGCTTACG
>NZ_JAQISY010000023.1:0-21008 GCF_028618465.1 Bartonella sp. MM73XJBT
AAATTGCTAATATCTTAAATGTTCCTATTGCCTTTTTTACGCCGATCTCTTCACAAAACAAAACACCCCAACCCATCATGATGAAGTTGCATCGAGCAGAGAAGAATATCTGCTTTTGAAAAGATTTCGTGTTCTCACTACGATAAAACAAAGAGCGATTTTACAGCTGCTGTCTGAACCAAATGAAAACTTTTAGCATCATACACGCTCCACAAGCTTTGTGCATCTGCAATCATGCGTATTCTTAGAGGTAGCCTCGGAGTGCTTAAAAGTTTATTTGGTCAATTTAGAGTATCACCTAACGCATCATTTTATTTTGTATGTTAAGCATAAGCTTTAAATGCTATGGAAATGATGGCAGTTTTTTTAAACAACGTGTAAAAATTGATGACTTAACGCTTAATTGGATACCGATATGTGGTAGTACAATTATAGAAAAGTTGCTTTTCTTTCTTGTGTGAGAACTTCCTAAGAGAAAGTAAAATGAAGGGGGGAATTAAAGATGTTAAAATATTTATTGCTATCACCGCTTGTGTTGGCGGCGGGTTGTACGTCTGTAGGTCTTTCATCAAATTATGTCGGTCAAGGTATTACGAAGAATACTGCCAAATTCATTGCTAATGATTATGTTCACGTTATCAAAAAACCTTTACCATCAGCTACAAGCACAGTTATTATAAAGAAAAATAATACAGCAGACAACTTTACGCCTTTATTTATCAATCTGTTGCGACAGAATGGATATAATGTGATCTATACAGATCAACCTCAAAAGCAAAAAAACATGGGTGTAAATTTGTTTTACACACTCACACCAAAGAATGATGGACGTATAATTTCTGTTCTTCAGTATGAGTGGGCTGGAGAACCAAGTTATTATCTACATATTTATAAGAATAAATAACTCGCTCCGTAATGTAGACATTTTCTATATTTGAGACGCAAAAACTTAAAAGCTCTTGTGAAAGGTAAAGGGATTTGCGCCTTCATAATAACCCTCATTTCTAGTCAGAATGCATAAATTTTTCTGTCTATCCCAAACCGTTTCATAGCCTATTTTTAATCATTTTATCTAAATATGTAACCAGATTTGCCAGTATGATGTTTTATCTTATTTTTATTGACCGTATAGTAATAGTATACAATAAGACGTGCGAATGACAATTGTGCGTTTCAAATATAACGGCTTTAACAAGTGTTACTACCTTTGAAATGTTGAGAGCACTTGGCTTTCAAAATGTATCCTCTTAAAGGTGAACAGATACTATTCTATAGGGCTGAATGGAAATGGGTGTTTTACTTTTCGTTTTATAAGAACAGATGTGGAGCTTGTTGATTATCAAGACCACCATTCATGAAAGGAACGAAAACAAATGATGCATAACCCCGCACATCCGGGCGAAGTTCTAAAAGTCACTTTCTTACAAGAAATGGGGCTCACCATACAAAAGTTAGCGGATCATCTCCATATAACAAGAGCTTCTCTCTTAAGAGTACTTAACGGACATGCTTCTATGAGTATTGAGCTTGCAGTTAAATGAGAATGAGCTGGTTTTAGTAAAGCGAAATTTTGGTTGGATATGCAAACAAACTATCATTTATGGCAAACAATGCAACAGATACAACCACCTATTTCTCCTCTGGTTTCTGATATACTTCAAACGCCGCTTTGATTTCGTTCATAATTTTGCTGGTGCTTTGCTTTGTGTTTTAGCTACTGCCCATTGCCCTCATTTTTTTGAAGTTTTTTTAATTTCTTCTATTATTAGCGTTTTCTATCGGCTATTTGGGTATAAAAGAATGCCATTTTATCTTCTTACGCCTTATTCAATGAACACAGCAGCAAACAAAGATGATAAAAGCCTTCCCTTTATTCAAAGGCAAAGCAATTTTACACCCCTTGATAAGGTGATAAAGCCAAATGTATCTTTATGTTTTTTTCACAGGGATAACCCTGTGTTCCTGCTTGAAATGATGAAAGAAAAATGTAAAAATTTCTTCTTATTGATGGGGAAGGAGCATTCATGATAAAGCAAGGCATGATAAAAAAAAACGTAGCGCTCTCCACTCTGATAATGATTTGCTTTGCAAATGCCATCACTGATGCAAGTTCTATGAGAATGGCTGAAGAATCTTCAAATCTTGAACGCTCTTTAAATACGATTCAAACAAATTCAAATACTAACAAATCTTTTCAACCTTTGCAAGTTGGAGAATATGATCAAGCCTATGACTATTATATCCAAGGCTATTATCTGAAAGCTTTTCGTGAAGCACTCCGGCGCGCTGAACAAAATGATCCCTTTGCCCAAACTCTGGTTGCTCGAATTTACATGGAAGGATGTGCTGTTCCTATTGACGGTGCACGCGCCGCTTTGTGGTTTGGACGTGCAGCAAAACAAGGTGATCCACAGGCACAATTGCGTTATGGGCTTATGTTATTTGATGGTAATTTTATTTCACAAAACCAAGAACTTGGTGAGGAATTTATTCGCAAAGCGGCAGATGCTGGTGTCGAGCAAGCCTATTTTTATTATGGAGAACTGCTTCTTTATAAAGCTGCTCGCGAAAAGCAAATTCTTTCCGGTGTTAGCACACCAAGTCGTGAAAATGAAGCGATAGAGCAAGCACTCAAATGGTTCTTAAAAGGTGCAGCTCTTGGCGATCCTGAAGCTTCTTTTGCTGCGGCAAAAATTCTTTCTCTGGGAACTTTAACGCGCCCAAAGGATGAACGCAATGCACGCAAACTCATGGAAGTTGCGGCGCAAAACAACCATACTTCAGCACAAATTCTGTTAGCCCAATGGCTTGTACAAGGTCGTGGAGGAGAAACAGATTTTCAACGTGCTTTTCATTTGCTTTTCAGCAACGCCAGCAAGATGATCGCGCCAGCACAAGTTTCCCTTGCCAGACTTTATCGAGACGGCATAGGCACAAAAGCCGATATGATCATGGCAGCGGCATGGTATATGCTGGCACAGCGAGCAAAAATACAAGCACCTGATCTTGAAATGATGCTTGAAGGAATGGACGATAAACAGCTGGAAAAAGCACGCAAAGAAGCAGAAAATCTCCTAGTTATTTTTTAAAACACAAACCTATCAAGCTTTATCAAGAAAAGCCTTACCAAAATAGCACGAACACAAAAGCCGATATGGTCATGGCAACGACATGGTATATGCTGGCACAACAAGCAAGAATGCCAGCACTAGGTTTGGAAATGATGCATGAAAAGTGGTGTGCTTTTCATTGCAATCAGAAGGCATCTACATGAAGAAGGGAATTTTTTAAAACACCCATGCATGCGGAGAAATAGAGCGTATCACATTCTTTCTTTAGGTTTCATTCTGGTTAGAGATTAATTGTAAAATTGCTTTTTGTTTTACTTTAGCAAGGACTCTAAAATTTTTTAAAAGCAGATATTCTTCTCTGCTTGAGATGATTTCTTCATGATGAGTGGGTGGGTGTTGTTGTGTGAAGAGATCAGCGTAAAAAAAGGCAATGGGAACATTTAAGATATCAGCAATTTCCTTTAAACGCCCAGCTCCAACACGATTTAATCCTGTTTCATATTTTTGAATTTGTTGGAAACTTACTCCTAAAGCATATCCTAAGTGTTTTTGAGACATTTTCAGCATGTTTCGTCTGAAGCGAATTTTTTTGCCAACGAATTTATCAATGAATTTGTCGTTATAAGGATTTTTACCTTGCATTTCCCCTCCCACCGGTTGCGAGCGCCCTCGCATTGTTATTCCGGGAGGTTGGAAGCACTGAACTCAAATCAGTCTTTTGCTTTTAGTACCTATGGCACTTGGACATAACAAAAGCCCCCGGAATCCCGGGACACCTGCAAAGCAGGATCAATTTCCATGTTTGAGTTTTCGAGCTTCCAACACTCTATTGGTCGTTGCGTATGCGACCAAAACACCTCTCGATTCATAAAGTAATTTCAGGAAATTTACAATAAGAATGACGACAGTGTTTCTTAACATATCATTTTTTAAGGTGAGTAGTGGTGTGCTTTTCATGCAATTAAAAAGCCTCATATTGAGAGAGGCTTTTAAAAATACGCATGCATGCGGAGAAACAGAGCATGTAAAATCCTCTCTTTAGATCTCATTCTGATCAGAGATTAATTGTAAAATTGCTCTTTATTTTACTTTAGCAAGGACTCTAAAATTTTTTAAAAGCAGATATTCTTCTCTGCTCGATACAACTTCATCATGATGAGTGGGAGTATGTTGTTGTGTAAAGAGATCGGCGTAAAAAAAGGCAATGGGAACATTTAAGATATCAGCAATTTCCTTTAAACGCCCAGCGCTTACACGGTTTGAGCCTTTTTCATATTTTTGAATTTGTTGGAAACTTACTCCTAAAGCATATCCTAAGTGTTTTTGAGACATTTTCAGCATGTTTCGTCTGAAGCGAATTTTTCTGCCAACGAATTTATCAATGAATTTGTCGTTATAAGGATTTTTACTTTGCATTTCCCCTCCCACCGGTTGCGAGCGCCCTCGCATTGGTATTCCGGGAGTCAAAAACACTGAATCCGAGTCAGCTTTTTTGCTTTTAGTGCTGGTAAGCACCTGGACATAGCAAAAACTCCCGGAATTCCGGGATATCCGCAAAGCGGGTTCATTTTTACGCTAGGGTTTCGGGGTTTTAGACCCCCGTTGGTCGTTGCGTATGCGACCAAAACACCTCTCGATTCATAAAGTAATTTGAGAGGATTGGCAATAAGAATGACGACAGCTCTTGAAGCAATTTTTGCCAATGAGAATGTTGTTCTGAGGATTTCTGGTTTGTGGTTATTCCCCTCCCACCGGTTGCGAGCGCCCTCGCATTGGTATTCCGGGAGGTTGGAAGCACTGAACTCAAATCAGTCTTTTGCTTTTAGTACCTATGGCACTTGGATAGTGCAAAAACTCCCGGAATCCCAAAGATGTTCGCAGAGTTGTTTTCTTTTTATGCTCGGATTTAGAAATTTTAAATCTCTCTTGATTGTTGCTTGTGGGATTAAAATATCTTTTTAGCATATTGGCAATAAAAATGATGACAGTTTTGTGGTGTGAGAGGCGTTTGATCAAAAAATGAAAAAAGGAGAGCCTCTAGAATTTTCGAAATAGCTTCGCTGTTTTGCTCATGGATCTTGTTTGCTCAAGAAGATGATAAGCGAACGGCGTGTGCTCTAAAAAGGAAAGATAAACATTATGCAAATTTAACGTGATGCAAGGGCAAGTTTCTTTGGATCTATGGTGAATCCAGCGTCTATCAGTCGACCAGCAAGTTGAGGAACTGTTTCTTTTACGTGGTCATTAAAAGGAATGTATATAATTCCCTGAGCATCTGAAGGGATTTCAACATGTTGTTTTATGAGAATAGCGACATTTTTTCGTGTAAGCACAGAGATTAACATACCCATTTCGAGAATGACATTTTGGCGCGCACGGGGTTGAGCTGTTTTTTCACCGGCAGTTTTAACATAGCCCATGTCATCAGGAGTAAGCAGTACAATACCGAATTTTGTAGAACGGGTTGTCTCACAGATTTCTTTTTCCAAAGCTTCAATGATAGTTAAACCATTATTGATAGGTAAGATGTATGGTTCGAGGCCAAGATCGTAAAGAACTAGCCTAACTTGCTCTAGGGCAACATGATCATGACCATGAACGATAAAAATTTTTGGGGAAGGTGCTTGTGGGATATTGGAAGCAATCTGTGGAGAAGGAATCGTTGGTGTTTCTTCTAGATATTGAATCAAATCTTCTTGTAGCTTTTTTGCTGCTTGATCTTTGCCTTGAACGTAAAGTGTTCCTGTGCTTTCATACCAATTAATGATACCTCCATCAGAGGTTCTGATTTGATGCGCTGATTTCTTGGATGCATTTTGTATAGGTTTGATTTCTTTGATTTGATATCCACACTTGTGAATCATGTTTTGAAGGTCTTCAAACGTCCCTCTGTATTCCATTTTTATGTCCCCTTCATATCTCTATCATTCGTTGTTGGTATTCATGACCAATATGAATAATGATAATTTCCCCCGCAATCGTCATGGCTTCTTTTTATAAGACATTGAACTAGAAAGTTTGATGATTTTTCTTTCGAATATATTATGTGAAAAAAGATGCTAGATTTTTTATCTTATTTAATTGCATTATTAAGCAGTTTTATTGAGTTTTGAGGTGAGCAAAACGCATTTTTATCCCCTTATATCTGTCATCGTGTGTTCTCTCTAGGTCATAGAGCGGCGGTGCGTGTGTGGATTTTTGTTAACGCTTTATTTACGAATTCTCTTCCCCTATTACAAGGGTACGCTTGCACATTTTTCTTGCATTTTTTTAAGAAGTTGCAAGGGATTGTCATGGGTAAAAAGGGCTTCTTCCACGGCGATAAATTCACATGCGGTCTTTAGAACCTCATCAAAGGTTGAAAAATCGCTTCCTGCTTGAATAATGGCGGGGATTTCCATGATTTCTGCCCACCATCCTGCCAGTTGCAAATTGCGCGGGTGGGCATGCGGCTTTTTATCAGCGCCGAGTTTGCCAAAGAATAGATAATCAACACCGGCTTCTCCAGCTACCATCGCACTATGGCGATTACGGATATTGCCAAAACCAATGATCTTTTGTGCTTTTTTCTGATCATGTAACTGTTCAAGAGCGTTAAGATCACCTTCTCTATGAAAACCATCAGCCTTTACTCGTTCAGCAATGCGATATTCGCCAGCAATGAGAAGGGCTGCGCCATTGTTTTGAATATCTTGCGCATAAGTTTGCGCTTGTTTTTGTAAAAAAGCTTCATCCCCTTCAGAGTCATAAACAATGACACTTACAAAAGATTTTGTTGCCAAAATTTGCTGTAAAAAAGCGGGGGTAAAAGTGCGCCGAACATCTAATGTCAAAATCAATTGAGCAAAAAAGGGGGAATCAATTCGTTTATCTTTTTGTTTTGTCATACAAAATCCTTGTTTTTTTAATATATAAGGAATTTAACGCTTAAAAATTAAAACTTCATCTTATAAATGTTCTTTGTTATATTAAAAGGTTACTTTTATGACTGATGGGAGTCCATTTATGGGATACAAAAATATTTTGAACCATAAGATGCATCCTGTTCAACGTGATACACGCATTGATGTGTTTCGTTCTTTAGCTTTGTTAACGATTTTTATCAATCATATTCCTGGAACGCTCTATGAGGCTATTACCCATAGAAACTTCGGTTTTTCTGATTCAGCAGAAGCATTTGTTTTGCTTTCAGGCGTTTCTCTTGGGCTCAGTTTTCATGCACGTTTACAGCACAAGCCTTTTATTTTCATTGTACGCAAACTTTGGTACAGAGCTTTGCAGCTTTATGGAGCATATCTTTTTACCACATTTGTAACTTTAAGCCTTTTTGTTGGTGCTTTTTTACTCTGTAGGTCAGAAAAACTCTTAACCATGAATAATGTGGGGCTCTTTTTCACACAACCGCTTACGGCATTTTTAAGTACCTTAAGCTTTGGGCATCAATTGGGATATAATAATATTTTACCGCTTTACATCATTCTTATGCTGTTTGCGCCTCTTGCCCTTTATTGGAGCTGTAAACATAAAGGCTTACTGCTTTTAGGCTCGTTCATGCTCTATCTCATTTGTGGATTTTATGAAATTGCGCCACCTTCTTACCCCATAGAGGGAAAATGGTTTTTAAATCCTTTCTCTTGGCAACTGCTGTTTATCATAGGCTTGACAACCACTTTATCTCTCAAACAAGGAAAAACTATCGCTTTTCAACCCGTTTTCGTTGTTTTGGCAGTTTTGTATCTTTTGCTTTCATTGTTATGGGTGCGTTTCAATTGGTGGGGTGTTTTGGGCTGGCTTGGTTGGTCTTCCCCCTTGCTTAATTTTAATAAAACCTTTTTAAGCTTACCACGTCTCTTTCATATTGTGGCACTTGCAACTCTTATCCTTTGTTGGCCCCGTTTGCATAATTGGTTTTATGTCTCCAAAAAACACCCCTTAGCAATTTTAGGAAAACACAGCCTTCCTGTCTTTGTAAGCGGAACTGTTTTTGCTATGTTTGGACAAATTTTAAAAACAATGATGACGGGAACGGTTTTTTCCGATACTCTCTTGATTATAAGCGGCATTGCGCTGCAATTTGGGGTGGCTTATTATTGTGAAAAACGTCGAGCTCTTCAACGGTTTTCTTCAGGGGAACTCATCCGTTTGTAACGCTTTCTTATAACGCGTTAACCTTAGAATAAGAAGCGCGTTGCGTAAAAGTTTAAAAAGAGGTAGTCAGATTTAAAAAATGCATTCTATACAGCAACAAAAGAAACTTTTTTATTCTCTTTTCGTTGAGTAGCATGATTTTTGTGCTGATATTTGGAGTATAAAAGCGTGAGTGCACATAAACGTCCCTATGATGAACCCATTATCATGATTGAGCATGATGCTTTTGAAAGTGCTTTTAATCGTCTCTATGAAGAGACCATGAGGCTCATTGAAGAAACAGCAATTTATATTGACACCGAAGGAAAATTAGCAGCACGTGCTCTTTCAACAGAGATTTCTGCGATGTATGCCAAAGAAGCTATGTATTTAAGTACACGGCTTATGCAAATTGCTTCTCAACTCCTGCTTCTTCGTGCTGAGCGCGAAGGAGAAATGTCACCAGAACAAATACAAAAAGAAATCGCTAAAGTATCGCTTCATACACCAACATTGCAATTGGAAAATGCTGATTGGCACGAGCTGCCAGAAGTATTCCGCGGTTTTGTCGACCGTTCACTGCGGCTAGAAGCACGTATGCAATATATGCGCATTGGCAAAGAAGACGGCTCTACCGATGGGTTGCAAGAAGAGAACCCAGTGGGCAAACAAATCGAATTGCTGAAGACTGTATTTGGCCGTTCTTAGTAAATTTTGCCATGTAGTGCTTTTTCATTTGGTGCTCTCTTTGCTGTTTTGAGGCATATGGGGAGGAACGCACTTGCTTTAAGTATGCGTTTTGCTTACCTTTGTTTTTCTTTGCTCTCTCACCTCTTTTAAAGCACCGTAAAAGTGTATAGGCTGGGGAGCATGGCAGAGACGATTCGTATTATAGGCATTGATCCAGGATTACGGCGGACAGGGTGGGGTGTTATCGATCTCTCCGGTAATCGCTTTCAATTCGTTGCAGCAGGGACAGTTTCTTCTGATGTGCGATGTGATCTTGCCTCCAGACTTTGCCAGCTTCACAACGGACTTTCAGAGATTGTGCATCAATTCATGCCCCATGAAGCTGCCGTGGAACATGTGTTTGTCAATAAAGATGCTACGGCAACTTTAAAACTTGGTCAAGCGCGTGCTGTTGCTTTGCTTGTTCCAGCACAAGCAAAGCTTCCTGTTTTTGAATATGCTCCAAATAAAGTCAAAAAATCCGTTATTGGTGTTGGGCATGGTGATAAAGAACAAATTCATATGATGGTAAAAGTTTTGCTGCCACGGGCTGAATTTGATAGCAGTGATGCGGCTGATGCCCTTGCTCTTGCTCTGTGCCATAGTATGCACCGCACCAGCATCTCTCATCGTGCAAGGGTGATGGCATGATGAGTAAGAGCCTTTTTCAACGCATCTTTGTTTATTATGCTAAGATGGTGGTGTTGTGGATCTTGGCTGAATTTGCCTGCAGTGATGCGGCTGATGCCCTTGCTCTTGCTCTGTGCCTGAGTGTGCACCGCACCAGCATCTCTCATCGTGCAAGGGTGATGGCATGATGAGTAAGAGCCTTTTTCAACGCATCTTTGTTTATTATGCTAAGATGGTGGTGTTGTGGATCTTGGCTGAATTTGCCTGCAGTGATGGAGTGGATGTGCTTGCTCTGTGCTGGCTTGTGCTTCATAAGAGTGCTCATGTCTCTCATCATGCAAAGATTGTGATATGATGAGGGTTGGCTATATGATCGGACTTACAGCATGATTGGCAAATTAAAAGGTATCCTTGAACATATTTTTGATGATCATATTCTTGTCGATGTTCATGGGGTGGGCTATGTGGTTTTTGTCTCAAATCGGCTGCGTGCTTCTTTACCAGCTGTGGGGGAGGCGTTAAGCCTTTTTATTGAAACCCATGTGCGTGAAGAAGCTATTCGCCTGTTTGGTTTTGCGACAAGAGTTGAACAAGAATGGTTCTGTATGCTGCAAAATGTTCCTGGCGTGGGAGCTAAAGTTGCTTTGGCAATTTTGGGGACTTTGTCACCAGATGAACTGGCACAGGCGATTGCCTTAAATGATGTGGCAATGATCAGTCGTGCTCCAGGCGTTGGTAAAAAAGTCAGTGAAAGGATTGTCCGCGAACTAAAAAGTAAAGCTCTTCCCTTTCATGAAAAAGCATTCCATAATGTTTCGCGTCCTCATCTGGAGGAGACCCATCAACCAACAAATGAGGCGCTTGCTGCTTTGATCAAGCTTGGTTTTGAGCGTGATCAAGCAGCACGGGCGCTTGCTTTAGCGATGAAGGCTCTTGAGGGGGAAAACATTTCTTCAGCACTGCTTATACGCCATAGTCTCAAATTGCTTTCTCCTCCTACTTGAGTATAAGGTAACAATGCATAAAGATGAAGATCAACGCCTTTTGGGGGCTGCTCCCCTGCAAAACGATCCAGATCGTTCCTTAAGACCACAAGTGCTCGACGACTTTATTGGTCAAGAAGCTGCACGGGCAAATTTGAAGATATTTATTGAAGCAGCCAAAGCACGTCACGAAGCACTCGACCATGTGTTATTCGTTGGACCACCTGGTTTGGGAAAAACAACGCTCTCACAGATTATGGCTAAAGAATTAGGCGTTAATTTTCGTTCTACCTCAGGACCAGTTATTGCTAAAGCGGGAGATTTAGCAGCTCTCTTAACCAATCTAGAGGAACGCGATGTCCTGTTTATTGATGAAATCCACCGGCTCAATCCAGCTGTAGAAGAAATTCTTTATCCTGCTATGGAAGATTATCAACTGGATCTGATCATTGGTGAGGGACCGGCGGCACGCTCAGTAAAAATTGATCTGGCTAAATTTACACTAGTGGCCGCAACCACCCGTTTGGGACTTTTGACCACACCACTGCGGGACCGTTTTGGTATCCCTATTCGCCTCAATTTTTATACTATAGAGGAGCTGGAGTACATCGTTCAACGTAATGCACGGCTTTTTTCAGTACAGATTAGTGATGATGGTGCCCATGAGATTGCACGCCGTGCACGCGGTACTCCACGAATTGCTGGGCGGCTTTTACGGCGGGTTTGTGATTTTGCACTGGTGAGGCGGGCAAAAAAAATTGATCAAAAAGTGGCTGATGAAGCCCTTTCACGCTTGGAAGTTGATCATCTTGGTCTTGACCCGCTCGACCGCCGCTATTTGCTCCTGATTGCGGAAACTTTTTTAGGTGGACCGGTGGGTATTGAAACCATTGCTGCTGCTCTTTCGGAACCGCGTGATGCTCTGGAAGATATTGTGGAACCCTATCTGCTCCAACAAGGCTTTATGCAACGCACTGCTCGTGGGAGAATACTTACAGAAAAAGCATGGAGCCATTTAGGGCTTTGTCCTCCAGCATCTCAGACTTCACCACAAAGACGCGCGCAACTGTTCGACACAAAGGATAATGCATCCCTTCAGGCAACTTTATGGGACGGAGAAGATGACTAAAACATTTTCTTTTAAAGAGAGCCATAAAATATTTTTCCATAACAGATGCATTGGGGGTGGGTAAATGCTTACAGAAAAAGTTTGGGAGAAGTTCAGACTTTGTTCTAACGATTCCACTCTTTTACCACAAAAACACGTTCAACTGCTTCATACACAAAATAATAAACGACTTTAGATAATTTTATAGGATAGAGCAGATGACTGAAACAAATTCTTTGACAAGCACTCCTAAAAATGATTTTCATGATTTGCAAGTGCGTGTTTATGTTGCTGATACAGATTTTTCTGGTGTGGTGTATCATGCACGGTATCTCGAATTTTTTGAACGGGGACGTTCAGAATTCTTACGCGATACCGGTTTTAATAACAAGATGTTAGCAGCAGGTGTGGAGGGGGAAAAACTGTTTTTTGTTGTTCGCCATATGGAACTTCATTTTTTACGACCAGCACAAATTGATCATTTGTTAACAATTAAAACACGAATTCACCGCATTCAAGGGGCTCGCTTTTTTATGGAGCAACATATTCTCCATGAGGATATGATGTTGGTAACAGCAAAAGTTGAAATTGCTCTTATTAATGAGGCAGGAAAACCACGCCGTTTACCCAAAGGGCTTTTTGCAACAATTGTTGTTTAAAAATAATTGTTGTTTAAACTGTATTCACTTTAAAAAGTGATATTGTATGAACTCTTTGGCTAAAGAGACGGAGGGGAATTTGTTTTTTAGATTTAGAAACTATAAAATAATCTGTTTTATTTTGTTTCATCAACAAACCTTTCAGTTAGAGGGACAAAAATTATGCCGCATGTAGAACTCACGAATCCAGAAATGATTGGGATATTGCATTTGTTTATGCAAGCGGGTTTCGTTGTTAAAGCTGTGATGATTTTATTACTGCTGGCTTCTGTATGGAGCTGGGCTATTATTTTTGATAAAATCTTCACCTATCGCAGAATACGGCGTGAGATCAAAAAATTTGAACGCATATTTTGGTCGGGAAAGGCGCTAGAAGATCTTTATGCAGAATGTAAAAGTCAACGCACTAATAGTATATCCGCAGTTTTTATGGCTGCAATGGTGGAATGGAAAAAATCCCTTGAAAAAGGAATCCATACATCGATAAGTTTGCAGAGCCGGATTGATAAGGCTATGGATCTGACTTTGGGGCGTGAAAGTGCAAAAATAGAATCAAAATTAGGCTTTCTTGCAACCCTTGGCTCAGCAGGACCTTTTATCGGTCTTTTTGGAACCGTTGTTGGCATTATGGGGTCCTTTCTTTCTATTTCAGCCTCTCAAAATACTTCGCTTGCCATTGTGGCACCAGGTATTGCTGAAGCGCTGTTGGCAACTGCTATTGGTTTGTTTGCAGCAATCCCAGCCGTTATTGCTTATAACAAATTGACCAGTGAAAGTGCGCGGATTATTGCACAAATAGAAAATTTTGCCGATGAATTTTCGACAATTATATCACGACGTCTCGATGAAACACGTACGACGAATTCATCATTCTAAGGGGGATTATTTATGGGCGTTTCTGTTGCTTCTTCTTCTCAAAAAAAAACACGTAGGCGGCATTATGCACACAGTCAATTGATGAGCGAAATCAATGTCACACCCTTTGTGGATGTTATGCTGGTGTTGTTGATTATTTTTATGGTTTCTGCACCACTTTTGGTAAACGGTGTCCCCCTCGATTTGCCTCATAGCCAAGCAGGACCTGTCCGTATGGACAAGACTCCACTCACGGTTTCACTCGATGCACGGGGGCGCTTGGCTATTAATCAAGATTATTATGATACCCCTGAGGCTTTGATTGCACAACTTAAAAGCTTATTGGAAAAAGACCCTACACAAAAAAGCCAACGTATCTTCGTGCGGGCTGCTAAAACCGTTGAATATCAACAAGTGCTACAATTGCTTGCCGATATTCAAAAAGCAGGCTTTTCACAAGTTTCGTTAGCTAGTCTCGCACAATAAAATCATGATAAACTGTCATCTATTGTTTGCAAAACAATATGAAAGTGATAAAAATAAAAACGCAAGGTAGAGAGATGAACAAAGGCTCTTATCATAGCATGAAACGAGGCTTGGCTTTATCCCTTGCACTCCATGTCGTTTTTGTTAGCTGGGGGGCTATTACCTTCATTCATCCCGTTTCTTTACCACAACAGTTAGAAGCAATTCCCATTACCCTTGCTCCTTTGACACAAGAGCTTTCTTCTCAGCAAGGCTCTGTGAATGCTCCTGTGCGAGCAATTCCCGCAGTAAAACCAACCACTAAACCACAAGAAAAAGAAGATGCACACCATGTGGGAGAGGGACAGATAGACAGTTCTGCACCTTTTAAACCTAAAGAAAAACCTCGGAGCGTTGAGACAATATCTTCACCATCAGGAGAAGAGAAGGCGCCGGAAAAACCTCTTCCAGAATTAACCAAACCAGAACTATCGGAAACAGAAACACCTTTAGAAAGATCAGAGGATACGCCAAAGGCTATGCCTGAGGCGCCTTTGGAGAGAGTAGAGGATACGCCAAAGGCTATGCCTGAGGCGCCTTTGGAGAGAGTAGAGGATACGCCAAAGGCTATGCCTGAGGCGCCTTTGGAGAGAGTAGAGGATACGCCAAAGGCTATGCCTGAGCTGCCTTTGGAGAGAGTAGAGGATACGCCAAAGGCTATGCCTAAGGCGCCTTTGGAGAGAGTAGAGGATACGCCAAAGGCTATGCCTGGGATGCCTTTAGAGGTACGCAAAAATGAAGAAAGAGTATCGCCACAGGAATTGACTCCTCCAGTGGTGAAAAAAGAACCTGTAAAGCAAACAACAATACAGCCGCAGCTTCCCCAAATTGCCTTGCCAGAAAAACCTCTTCTCCCACAGTTGAAACCAAAACCTGCTAAAGAAGCAAAAATTGCAAATGCACAAGCCCACAATCAGAAAAAACAACAAATAAAAGATAAGACAATTGAAGATATTCTCACCATGGAGGAAAATAATCTCCTCAATCGTGCTCGTACCCAAGGAGGTGGGGCAAAACGCTCCGATACATCAGAGGCGCTGGGAGCAAGAAAAAATATCAACGATACCACAAAAATGGCACAAACTCTTGTCAGTATCGTTGGGGGGTGTATTCAACAGAAGCTTAAACTTGTGGCGCTTGGTGGTGATTTAAAAAACCGTCCAGTTGTGCGGTTGCGATTTACTCTCAATCGTGAAGGAATGGTTATGGGTGATCCAATCATTGATCCCCTAAGCGGTGCACAAAGCCAGCAAAACATTATGATAAGGCAGGTGTACGCAGCCGTTTTTTCATGTCAACCTTATGCTGATCTTCCACGCGATCAATATGATTTATGGGGGCAGGGCTTTGATTTTAATGTTGATCCCCTTCAAGAAATAACACGATGAAAGACAAAGATATTTTTCTTTAATGAAAGGATACATTCCATGATGACTATAACGAGACAGAAATTTTTTTCTTGGTGTATTGTCACTTGCGGTTTGTGGCTTTCGAGTTTTTCATCGGTTTATGCACAACTCAAAGGCACTATTTCAAGTGCCGACTTTAATCCTATTCCTATTGCAATACCAGATTTTGTTTCTAATGATTCAATTGGGCTTAAAATGTCTGCTGTTATCACAGCTGATCTTGAACGCTCAGGACTGTTTTTGCCCCTTGATAAGGAAAGTTTTTTTGAAAAAATTTCCAATCCTAATAGACCCCCTGCTTTTTCTGATTGGAAAAAAATAAAAGCACAAGGGTTGGTGACTGGACAAGTGATCAGAGAAACCGATGGGCGGTTGAGAGTTGAGTTTCGTTTATGGGATGTCTTTGGACAGCGTCAACTCAAAGGACGCCGTTTTTATACCGCTACAGAACGTTGGCGGCGAGTTGCACATATGATCGCTGATGAGATCTATAGTGAGATGACAGGAGAAAGTGGTTATTTTGATACACGGATTGTTTTTATCGATGAAACAGGTCCACAAAATGCACGCATTAAACGCTTGGCGATTATGGATCAAGATGGAGCAAATTTGATCTATATGTCTGATGGCAGTGAATTGGTTCTCACTCCACGCTTTTCACCAAAACGACAAGAAATTACCTATATGGCTTACGAGCACAATAAAGTGCCGCATGTTTATTTGCAACAAATCGAAATGGGGCAAAGAGAGTTGATAGGAACTTTTGAAAATATGACAATTGCTCCACGTTTTTCCTCTGATGGGCAAAAAGTTATTATGAGTTTGTTGCAAAATGATGGGAGCGCAAATCTTTATACCATGGATTTACGCACCCGCACAATGACGAGGCTTACAACAACTGCAGCGATTGATACATCTGCTTCTTATTCGCCGGATGGGTCGCAAATTGTCTTTTCGTCAGACCGCAGTGGAAAGCCGCAAATCTATACTATGAATGCGGATGGGAGCAATATTCAGCGTATTTCTTCAAATGAGGGGAGCTATTCTACACCCATTTGGTCTCCACGGGGTGATTATATTGCCTTTACAAAACAATCAGAAGGCCAATTTTCTATCGGTGTGATGCGCCCTGATGGACAAGGAGAGCGCATTTTAACCACAGGGTTTCACAATGAAGGTCCAACTTGGGCACCTAATGGACGCGTTTTGATGTTCTTTCGCAAAAATCCAGGTATGGGCCCAAAAATTTATACTATTGATATTACAGGGCGCAATGAACGCCAATTGCCGACCCCCAATGATGCTTCTGATCCGGCATGGTCGCCATTGCTTACTGTACAATAAACGAGGTGGTTGATAAAAATAAACGAGGTAAAATTCTCTGTGGTTGTAGGCCAACCAAGCATCTACAGCTTAAGAGAGCCGTTTGTGTTTGTTAATTAGTTGAAGAGGTTGTAAATTTTATACCACATCGATCGTTATCGCATAGATGCGGAAGTTTTGGGGGAATTTCTTCAGTGAATTATTTGTTGGCAAGTGTTTTTGGATTTCAGATGCGTTGTTAAAGGTGGTGATTGATGGCGCAAGCGCATCATGGGATTTGCAAGATTTTGTTTTATAATGACAATTCAGTGTTTTGCTTGTTGCATGAGAGTCTGGGAAATCGTAGATTTCTCTCAAAAAAGCAACTCATGCTATTGCAACACCAAAACCAGTTATCAACTTGATTAAAGAGCATCTCCAGTGAGCAGAGCAAGAGATAAGGAATGAAGATGATAAATGTTTTTCATGGTAGTTCCAATGTTTATGCAGACCTTGGTTTTTAGACTCTCGAAAGATGCTTATAAAAGCGCAAATTGTTCACAAAAGGAGTCAATTCTTAAAGAAAAGAACCTGAAAACAGGCTCGTCAACTTTTAAAAATGACAGAGCCTCAATGGTCTAAACTTTTAAATGGAGAATTTCGAGAAATGCGTGTGATGAAAATGCTTGTGTGTTTGGCAAAATTGGGAAATGACAATCAAGATTGTTGAGAGCTCTAAAAAAGTTAAAAAGATTGAAGGACAATTTGAGGTTGTTTTTGCTTCTTAAACCTTTTTATAATTTGCTTTTTATGGTTTCTTCATAGAGGACAATCTTTTATAAAAAATGGTCAATTTAAACAGGAAAGTGTGGACTCTTAAAGGGAACTTATCTAAAACAGATAAACTTAATATGTTGAATTTATTTTGTTTTTGTATAAGATAATGCTTTTTGTCTGGGCAATAAGCATTTTTATGGCTAAAGGGGGCGTTTGTGCTTTTTAATCTGTTGATGTGATATATTTTCAATCCCTCTCTCTTTTGTGCTCTTACTGTTGCTGTCAGTTCTTTGAGAAATGACATTTAGAGATGTGGGAGTTTTTGGGGGTACTTCTTCAGTGAAATATTTTGGGGTAAGTTTTTAGGCTTTCAGATGCGTTGTTAAAGGTGGTGATTGACGGTGCAAGCCCATCATGTGATCTTTGTGCGATAACAATTCTTTCTGCCATGTAAGGAAGATAGTTTTACATAATAATGTGTTGATTTAAATATATTGTGCGTTTTTCTTGCTCCTTTGGGGGGCTGTTATTTCTTTGAGGAAATGACGTTTTAAGCCAAAGAGCTCTGTGAAAAAGTTTGGTGAAAAACTTTTATGCTTCTTATGGAAAATGTTTGAGAGGTTATATGGCCCTGCGTTTGAAGCAGGGCTTGTTTGTTGTAGTAAAGATGAGAAGCGATTACACCTTTTTGTAGACAGATATGTGTGGTTCTCATGAAAAGAGGGGAGCCCATAGCATGATAATGGCGTGGGTTCGCCATGTGGAGGTTAACCAGACAGTTTTGCTAAAACTTCATCGCTCACATCAAAATTAGCATAGACATTTTGTACATCATCATCTTCTTCTAATGTAGAAATAAGCCGTAAAACGGATAAAGCTTTTTCTTCATCGATGGGCGCAAGGGTGGTGGCTTTCCAAATGGTTTTAATTGATTCTGCTTCGCCAAGTGTGGCTTCAAGCATTTTAGAAACTTCACCAATATCTTCAAAGGCACAGGTAATATGATGTCCGGTCTCTTCTGATTGCACATCGTCAGCACCAGCTTCGATAGCGGCATCCATGATGCTGTCTGCTGTTCCTACTTCTGGCTTATAGATTATTTCACCAATCCGATTAAACATGAAGCTGACTGATCCTGTTTCTCCAAGTGCACCACCTGATTTGGTGAAAGCAGCACGTACATTTGAAGCGGTGCGGTTACGGTTATCCGTTAAGGCTTCGACAATGACAGCAACGCCGCCTGGACCATAGCCCTCATAGCGCACTTCATCATAATTCTCGACATCACCCCCTGACGCTTTCTTAATGGCGCGTTCAATGTTGTCCTTTGGCATAGACTGTGCCTTAGCATTTTGGACAGCAAGCCTTAAGCGTGGATTCATGGCTGGATCAGGGGCGCCTTGTTTGGCTGCAACGGTAATTTCGCGTGCAAGCTTAGAAAATATTTTCGAACGCATTGCATCTTGACGTCCTTTACGGTGCATAATATTTTTAAATTGTGAATGACCTGCCATAGTTTTCTTTCCAGTTTGAGGGCTTTCTTTCTTGGGGGAATGTTTCTAAAATTTTAGGTGCTGAAACATACATCCCACCAGAATAAATGTGCCACAGTATCAAGATGAAGTGATCAAATGAATCCTTTATAAGAAAATTCATCTTAAAGGTAAAGATACTCTGTTGAGTAGCATGACAAGACAGATCTCTTGTCGTGTAGCAAAAATCAGGTTATAACAGAATATAATTTCATGGCAAAAGTGGTTTATTTCATAACTCGCTTTAATTTAAGAGGGAGTGAAGAAGACCTGATGTGTAAGAAAAAGATCCAGTGCTCCAGAGTGGGCAATAATCTGCCTCAATAAATTAAGTAAAGAGGCAAAGTGAGAGGATATGATAAAGATGGCAACGCAACTTTTGATGCCCAAAGCTACAGCTGTTTGGCTGGTTGATAACACTGCTCTTTCTTTTGATCAGATTGCAGAGTTTTGTAAATTACACGTGTTGGAAGTGAAAGCTATTGCTGATGGCGAAGCTGCTCACGGTATTAAGGGGCTTAATCCCATTAGTTCTGGGCAGTTGACACGTAGTGAAATTGCACGGGTGGAGGCTGATCAAAATGCACGCTTAAAAATTTCCGAGTCTCGGGTACGCATTCCTGAGAAAAAGCGTAAAGGTGCGCGCTATATCCCCCTTTCTCGACGTCAAGATCGTCCCAATGGTATTTTATGGTTGGTAACCAATCATCCCGAATTGAAGGATGCACAAATTGCACGATTAATTGGTACAACAAAAGCAACCATTGAGCAAATTCGCTTGAGAACCCATTGGAATAGTGCAAACTTGGTGCCTTTCGACCCTGTCGGGCTGGGACTATGTTCACAAATCGATTTGGATTTTGAGCTCCAACGTGCGGCAAAAAATCGTCCTGCCTCCGTAGAGGGCGATAGATCTTTGCTGCCTGCATCCGTGACAGAAAATGTTGATCTTCAGGAAGAGCATATGGAAAATGACCATAATAAAAATTTTGATGCCGATAAAGTTTTTGCAAAACTTAATGCACTACAAAAAAACCGTCAGGATGATGATGCATAAATAAATGGTTAACTGTAAATGCATTTTTCTCTTTATGCTGAAAGCTTGGCGATGAAAAGGAATGCTGGAAGTTTAAATGAAGGATAATAGGTGAAAATGAAAAATTTTTTCTTCATTAGGAATTAGCAGCTATTCTTGAGACGTTTTTGAAAGAATCTATTCTTTCAATTTTTGTGGGCACTCGTTAAGGAGAATTAATACATGCGCTCTATCAAAAATATTATCTTTCATCCTTTAGCTATGGTCTTGTTTGGCTCACTGTCTTTGGTTGGTTGTGGAAAAGAACGTGGTAGTACACTCAACGGTATGAATAGTGCGTATTTGAATGGTGCTGGTGTGAATCAGACAGGACCAGGTTCGGGACAAGAATTTATGGTGAACGTTGGAGACCGTGTGTTCTTTAGTCTTGATTCTTCTTCCATCGATTCTGATGCTGAACCTGTTTTGATGCGCCAAGCAGAATGGTTGCTGCATTATCCTCATTATTCTATAATGATTGAAGGTCATGCTGATGAGCGTGGAACACGTGAGTATAATTTAGCACTTGGACAACGTCGTGCTGTCGCTGTGCGTGATTATTTGATTTCTCTTGGTGTTTCCGCACAACGGATTCAAACAATTTCTTATGGGAAAGAAAGGCCTGTAGCAGTGTGTGATGATATTTCCTGTTGGAACCAAAATCGTCGTGCTGTTACAACACTGAAGTAATTGAACGGTCATTAAAGACCAGCACTAGAGGGGAAAAAACTATGTGGATGTATGGTAAAAAAAATTGGAGAACTGTCTTTTATATGGCTGTTCTCGTAGCTTGTTCTGCTTCATCTGTTCAAAGTGGAGCGCGCTGGTTCACACAATATTCTAAGGATAATTCGGATTCTAGTGCAGCAGAAAAAGCTGGCGATGCGGTGAATAAGGCTACTGATGGTGGGGCGGAAAAAGCTGGTGATGCGGTGAAGAATGCTGCTGCTGGTGCGGTGGAAAAAGCTGGCGATGTCGTAAATAAGGTTGGCGATGCGGTGAATAAGGCTACTGATGGTGGGGCGGAAAAAGCTGGTGATGCGGTGAAGAATGCTGCTGCTGGTGCGGTGGAAAAAGCTGGCGATGTAGCGAATAAGGTTGGCGATGCGGTGAATAAGGCTACTGATGGTGGGGCGGAAAAAGCTGGTGATGCGGTGAAGAATGCTGCTGCTGGTGCGGTGGAAAAAGCTGGCGATGTCGTAAATAAGGTTGGCGATGCGGTGAAT
>NZ_JAQISY010000024.1:0-20709 GCF_028618465.1 Bartonella sp. MM73XJBT
CCTTTCAACTAAAGAGTCAATATCATTTTTAAAAAAAATACCAAAATAATGATTTTTATAATACTAATTACAATACTAACATAAAATGACAACACACTCAAAACTACCTACAAAAAACAAACTCAAATAGAAGGCACATTGCTAAGATACACCATTGCACAAAGTCCGCACAGGCTCTATGCTTTTCATCAAAGCAATAGGAAGGTGTTAATGTCATCTAAACTTACGCGTAACCAAACATTGGTTTTAAACACTTTAAAGAATTCAAAAGGACCTTTAAGTGCTTATGCGATTCTTGATCATTTACGCGATGAAGGATTTCGCGCACCACTTCAAGTTTACCGTGCATTAGAAAAACTTGTACAATTAAAATGTATTCATCGTCTTGAAAGTGTAAATGCTTTTGTAGCCTGTTTACATCCTGAAAATTGTCAACACGAACTTACAACCTTCATCATTTGCGAAAACTGTGGCAAGGTGAATGAAATACAAAACCAAACGATTGTCTCTAACTTGAGACAAATGGTTCAAGCAGTTGATTTCCAAGCACGGAAGAGTACTTTAGAAATACGAGGCATTTGTAAAAAATGCGCGATAGAATAATATCTCGATACTTGCAACTTTCTATATTTAGCATTATGCTTTTAAAACTGTCTCATTGCTTGAAAAGCTTTTATTATCCTTGCAGATAAATCACTCCCCTTGACAGTGATGTACTTGTTTCACTTATTGAAACATAAAATTGAAAGTGTAGAATTTATGTCCATATCTGAGACGATTGCTTCAACCAGATATTTTAAAAAGACAAAGAAGAAAATAATCCGTATTCTTCTTATCATCCTTGCTCTTTGTGTGCTGTGGTTTAGCTATAAATGGATAACACAATGGCGTTACATGCTCACCACTGATGATGCTTATGTACAAGGAGACATAGCAGCTATCGCACCTAAATTAAATGGATATATAGAAAAAATCGCTATTAAAGCCAACCAAACTGTAAAAAAAGATGATATCTTATTCCGCTTAGACAATGGTGATTATAAAATCGCCTTAGAACAAACAGAAGCACGCCTTAATACGCAACAAAAAACGCTTCTGCGTATTGATGCACAAATTACAGCTGCTCACAGTGCGCTTGATGATGCACAAGCGCAAAAAGCCGCCGCTTCCGCTATAGCAACCAATGCACGACTCACCTTAAAACGCATTACAGAGCTTAAAGCCAGTCGTTATGCTCCTCAAGCAGATGTTGATGATGCCAAATCAGCTTATGAACAAGCCATTGCGAATGTTAATCGAGCGGATGCGCAAATAGCTGCAGCACGTGCAAATATTCAAGTGCTAGAAGCACAACGAAATGAAACAGAAAGCCAAACAAAGAGCTTAGAACTCACGCGTGAAAAAGCACAACGTGATCTTGATTCAACCATTATACGGGCTCCATTTGATGGGATTATTGGCAATTTAACCGCGAAAACGGGCGATTTTGTTGCAAATGGCCAACGTCTTGCAGCATTAGTCCCTACCCAACAGCTTTATATTGATGCAAACTATAAAGAAACACAGTTGCAAAATATTCATGTTGGACAAACGGCTTATATTACTGTTGATGCTTTCAAAAAAGATGCTTTTACAGGAACTGTTCTCTCTATTGCACCAGCAACAGGAGCCGTTTTTTCCCTTCTCCCTCCACAAAATGCCACAGGCAACTTCACCAAAATCGTTCAACGTATTCCTGTACGGATCTCTATTCCAGAAGAAGTTTTAAAAACCGGACATATTAGAGCAGGAATGAGTGTCTCTGTAGAAATTGATACACGTACAAAGCCACAAGATAAAAATCTCTTATAAAAAGCAAATGATCTGACTATGACATCTCCCCTATCAGAGGCAAAACATTCTCAAGAGCGCATCGAAATCCGCACAATCGTGGTTTTTATTGCTATGGCCTTTGGTATGTTTATGGCTATCTTGGATATTCAAATCGTTTCCTCCTCTTTAGCTGAAATTCAAGCAGGCCTTGCAGCAAGTTCTGAAGAAATTTCATGGGTTCAAACCTCCTATCTCATTGCTGAAGTCATCATGTTGCCCCTTTCTGGATTCTTAGGAAGATTGCTTTCAACACGCGTTTTCTTTACCATATCGGCTGTTGGATTTACGATTACCTCTATTCTTTGTGCAACAGCAACATCTATTGAAGAGATGATTGTCTACCGTGCACTCCAAGGTTTTATTGGTGGAGGGATTATTCCTAGCGTTTTTGTTGCATCTTATATCCTTTTTCCTCCTTCCAAACGCCCAATTGTCACACCTATTGTTGGACTAGTAGCAACACTAGCGCCAACCATTGGTCCAACAGTAGGAGGCTATCTCTGTCATATCTCCTCATGGCACTGGCTTTTTCTCATCAATGTACCCTGCGGCATTATTATCTCAATTCTTGCTTGGAAATTGATTGATTTTGATAAAGCAACCCCCTCTTTAATGGCTAAATTTGACTGGTTAGGCCTCATATCGATGGCTGTTTTTCTCGGAGCATTAGAATATATTCTAGAAGAAGGCGCTCGCCATGATTGGTTTAGCGATAAACTGATTCTAAACTTATTCATTATCATGATCTTGTCTGCAGTTTTCTTCTTCTGGCGTGCTTTGACTGCGAAAGAACCGATCGTTGATCTTACGGCTTTTGCCAATTTTAATTTTTCAACCGCAGCCATTTTTTCTTTTATGCTTGGCATAGGTCTTTATGGACTCACATATCTTTATCCCGTCTATTTGAGCCAAATTCGCCATTACGATGCGCTTATGATCGGAGAAACATTATTCCTTTCAGGATTTGTCATGTTATTAACCGCGCCTGTTGCTGGATTCCTTTCAGCACACATTGATGAACGTTTGATGATGGCAATAGGACTTTTTGGCTTTGCCTTAGGAACTTGGTTGGCAAGCTCCATCACAGACAACTGGGATTTTTGGGAGCTGTTTTGGCCTCAAGTTCTCCGTGGTGCTTCCATTATGTTATGTATGGTCCCTGTGAACAATATTGCCCTTGGAACACTCCCACCAGAACGTATGCAAAATGCCTCTGGACTTTTTAATCTAACACGTAATCTTGGCGGTGCCGTAGGGCTTGCTATTATCAGCACTCTTATGACAAAACGCACAGACCTCCACTATGAACGCATAGCCGAAACTCTCCAACAAGGAAATAGACAGGCAACGGAAATACTTTCAAGCCTCACTGCGTACTTCAAAACGGCAACTTTTGATTCCCATACACTTGCCCTCTTTCAACTTTTTAATATGGCGCGCATACAAGCAACGGTTATGGCTTTTAGCGACATTTTCTTGATCATGGCTATCATCTTTATCGTCTTAACATTCATGACGTTTTTTCTCAAAAAAACACCACCACTCACCGATACCCCCTCAGGTCACTGAGTTTTATCCATGAAAATTATGGAGTGTTTTTGTACCCCTCATCAATTGCTTCTCTCACTTTCCTATAACGTTATCTCCTCTAAAGAGATGATATAGTATTAGATACTGAATGCTTATTCCTCATCCAACTCTTATTAAATGCGAGAATATGTGCATACTTTTAAGAATGACCTTTTGGAAAGAGTTGTACAGTTTGAGATAAAAAACATCTTTATGATGATTTTTTCTTCCCGATTCTATGACACAAAAACCATTGAAAGAGTATTTTCCTCTTTATGATAGAGAACATTGTAATACTCTTCTTGCCTTTAACAAAACACTGTTCTTGAATACGTAAATTGATTGTTTTATCCAGGTCTAACGAAAGCTTACATTTCATTATAATTGCACTATCAAAAACCTCTCTCGTTATTTTATGGATTTTTCACTATAAACTTAAGTCGTACAAAAACTCTCAAACTTTTTCTCTTTAAACACAATGATAGGAAAAACTGTTAAGCACAATAGGCAATATTATTATATCATTATCAAAACACATATCCATAGACTTGATTCAAGCCATGAAGAGCACATATTTGCACGGCGTAGTATAGTAGAATCTACCTTAGCAAAGGACTTTCTGAAATGTAACTTCTTCCTCTTGAGAAATCATCATTTTGAATTCACAACCCCTAACAATCAAACTGACTATTTCAGTTATAATGGCATCTCTAATCTCAAAAGATACTGGTCTCTTGAGTACTACAATTTTTGAAACATAGGACTCTCTCAAAACGAGATTTTAAAACCATTTCTGCTGTTCTTCACCCTCTATTTACCTCCAATGAAAAGCTTTGGGGATATAAAGTAATGAAAAAATTCTATAAAAAGAGCAATAAAATAACATCAACGTTTTCATCAAACGCCCCTTAAAAACAATATAAACACCAAGCCCCCTCAATAAATGACCAGAAATGATCAAACAGAGCAAAATACACATGCAGGCAAAAGCATGCTAGGCAATAAAGCTATCCTAAAATTTGTATTTCAAGACAAAAACCACCATGCATAAAAATGGAGAGTTCCTCCATGACACTATGGTTAGAAAATAAATTAGTCTTTTAAGCCACTTTATGACGCTGCAAACGATTCAAAAATTCTCGTTCTCCACTAGGAATCAGAGTGCCATGACATGCGGAAAGGTAGTCTGGTATTAATTCCAACGCTTGAAAACGGTGTTTTTCATAAGGACCAGGCATTGCCAAATTTTTCGTGAGCCTGTTTGAAAAACCAAAACGCTGATAAAATGCACCATCACCCACTAATAAAATGGCACCATGACCGAGTTCTCTTGCTGTTTTAATTGCATGTTGCATAAGAACAGATCCTATCCCCATACCGGAATATTCTGCTGAAACAGCTAAAGGTCCTAAAAGCAAAGCATATTGTATAGCATTTTGCTCTTTGTTAAACCGGACATGCCAAAGACGTACACTACCGACAAGCTCTCCAAGTGCATTTTTAACGACAAAGGAAAGCCCGCACGCAGCTAACCGGCCACGACGTAAAGCCTCTGACGACTTACGCTTACGCCCCTTTCCCAAAGCTAAATCAAGTAACTGTTCCCGATCCGGCGCATCAGCTTCTTGCTCACATGCAAGGCTAAAAAGCGCACCATCTTTTGTTTGAAAATGTATCATATCCATATTTGTCACACGCCTCCCCACTATACATCTTGTCATCAATAAAGAAAGACTTAAATCACATAGGATCGCAAAGGCTCAAAACCATTAAAAGCAACCGATGCATAAGTTGCCGTATAAGCACCCGTTCCATGAATCAACAACTCATCACCCACTGTAAGAGATAAAGGAAGTGGATAAGGTTTTTTTTCATAAAGAACATCTGCCGAATCGCATGTTGGCCCCGCTAAGATGCAAGGCTCCATTACCTTATCATCATGAGGTGTTTCAATAGGATAGCGAATTGCTTCATCCATAGTCTCAGTAAGACCATTAAATTTTCCCACATCAAGATAAACCCATCGGATATTATCATTGTCTGCTTTTTTGGATATCAGAACAACTTCTGTGCGAATAACACCCGCATTACCAACCATCCCACGTCCTGGTTCAATGATCGTTTCAGGAATACGATTACCAAAATATTTTTTTAACGAATCAAAAACAGCTGTACCATAAACTTGTTCGCTAGGAACATCTTTCAAATAACGCGTTGGAAAACCACCGCCCATATTAACCAATTTCAAGGAAATTCCTTCTTGCTCCAAACGCTTAAAAACTGCAGCCGCATCCGATAAAGCACGATCCCACGCCCTAAGATCAGTTTGCTGAGACCCTACATGAAAAGAAACACCATACGCTTGCAAACCCAATTGATGTGCTCGACGTAATACATCAACCGCCATAGCAGGAACACAACCAAACTTACGTGACAAGGGCCACTCAGCGCCTTTTCCATCTGTAAGAACCCGGCAAAACACGCGAACTCCTGGAGCAGCACGCGCAATCTTTTCCACTTCTTCAATACAATCAACGGCGTAAAGGGAAATGCCAAGAGCATATGCATGGGCAATATCGCGCTCTTTTTTAATCGTATTTCCAAAAGAGATACGATCACACGTTGCCCCCGCTTTTAAAGCCATTTCAATTTCTGCAACAGAAGCCGCATCAAAAGATGAGCCTAAGGAAGTAAGCAAACGCAAAATCTCAGGTGCTGGATTTGCCTTTATCGCGTAGAAAATACGAGACTGCGGAAGAGCTTTTTCAAAATTTAAATAATTTTCACGGACAACATCTAGGTCAACAATTAAGCATGGACCTTCAGAACGATGTGTTGCAAGAAAATCGCGAATACGTTGCGTCGCCATCTATCAATTCTCCTAAGGGAATAAGATCCCTTCTCTATGCTTGGACAGCATAGAGCCGCCAATAGCTAAAAGACAAAACACATACAGCTAATATGATTACTCTGATTACTTTCACAATCAGAAAGAAACCATACCGCATACAATGAAAGAACAGCGCAGAAACTGCGTTATCCTATTTTATCTGCCTTTTTGATTGGAGTTGAGAAAACCACTTCCGCACTGAAGGCAATGAGGTGTGCCTCTATAGTTATCCCAGCATTTGGACAGCTGGAAGACACCAGAAAGGCCCGCACCGTCGTTGCTTCAAGATGTCCTCACTCTTTCGGTTGGCCGTAAGAATGACTGGAGCGGTTAGTTCCAGGTACCGTACCGGTTAATCTCACCATTTGAGAACCAGCGGACACCCACAGGCACGTGCGACTTTGGGCAAGGTTTCATATAAGATGAATTCCTCTTCATTTCAATAATTTTTTTTTATTTAAACATTTTTTAATTTTTAAAGAAAATATGATGTAAAAAAACAACAGATTCTGGCAAAAAATAAGTCACTCTATTTTTTTAATCACTTGTAAGCCTTATAAAAAGCCTCATCATTATGTCACTTATTTGCAACTTTTATTCAAAAATCTGTTTGCTTGGGATTCCTTTGTGGAGAGTTGCCGCTACGCAATCCATAATGATAACTCTCTTATCTCGAAACATTCAGCATTCCATCATAAGAATGCTTATAATAATACATGCCACAGTATCATCGTCTTTAATATTGATGAAATCATAAATCCATCATAATATCTTTACCATTCCCACTCATACACTTAACTCCTACATGTAAAAGAGCGCCTTCATCCCATATTGTATCTGAGAACACGTTCAAGTCACCCCTATTTACACTCTCACCTCTATGACACTCGCAATGAAACACTTTATTGTTTCAAAATGAGGAACATTTGAAATCAACCAAATACAAGAAATGAAAGGAAGCTGATTGCAAAAATAAACAACACTTAACCAATAACTGAAACTTTCACAGCAAACAAAAGACCGGACAACGCCCAGTCTTCTAACCCTTTTCTTTCTTAACAAAAAAAGTAAAAAAATTAAGCTTTAAACGACAATATCTTTAAGACTCTTGATGAGAATCAATTGCACGCAATTTTGCTAATTGGAATTGCCTATGACGTTCGCGAAAACGCTGCCTATCAGCTTCACTGCGCGTATCATAACAAGCATCACACGAAACACCTTCTTCATAATGAGGTGACAATTTACTTTCAGCATTAAGAGGAGAACGACATGCACGACAAAGCTCACGTCCACATTCTTCAAGACCATGTTTAACAGAAACACGCTCATCAAAAACAAAGCACTCTCCCCACCATAAACTTTCTTCTTTTGGAATTGTTTCCAAATATTTCAGAATCCCGCCTTTTAAATGATAAACCTGTTCATAGCCAAGTGCACGCACGTAAGCAGTTGATTTTTCACAGCGAATCCCACCTGTACAAAACATGGCAATTTTCTTTTTCTTTTTTAAATCAGCTTCATGCTTGCGTACCCATTCAGGAAATTCACGAAACGTTTTAATACGCGGATCAATTGCTCCTTGAAAACTCCCAATCGCATACTCATAATCATTACGCGTATCAATGAGAATTGTCTCTTCATCTTTAATAAGAGCATTCCAATCTTGAGGATCGACATAAGTCCCAACCACCTTTAACGGATCAACACCTTCAACCCCCATAGTGACAATCTCTTTCTTCAAGCGCACTTTCATGCGATGAAATGGCATTTTTGATGCCCATGAATATTTAATTTCCGGCGTTTGAAACGCTGGTTCAGCTGTAATAAAATCCACTAATGTTTCAATTGCAGCACGAGATCCCGCAACAGTTCCATTAATGCCCTCTTGTGCCAAAAGCAGGGTTCCTTTGATATCATTTGCTTGACATAAATTCTGCAAAGGTTTTTGTAATTGACGATAATGCTTTAATTCTGCAAAGCAATAAAGTGCAGCAACTCTAAATTTTTTTTCCATGTTCTTTGCCATAACGCGGGTTTCATTCAATTTCAAGATTTATTCATCCACCCTTTAACATATTGTGCTTAATCAAACTATATGAAACAATATCATCTCTTAAGAGAAAACATCATGTGCCAAAAAATAGACGCTCTTTTATCACTTCTCCAACAACAAACTGTTATACCTATTTTGCAGATTGACGATCTGCAAAGTGCCATACCCTTAGCACACGCCCTTGTTAAAGGCGGACTCAAAACAATTGAAGTCACATTGCGAACCCCCAATGCATGCGATGCAATAAAAGCAATTATACAGGAAGTGCCACAAGCAATCGTTGGCGCAGGAACAATTCTGAACCCTCAGAACTATGAACAAGCCGAACGTACAGGAGCAAAGTTCATTGTAAGCCCTGGCTTCTCAAATCAATTAATCGATTGTGCAAATAATAGTGAAATCCCCCTTCTCCCTGGTGTGATGACACCAAGTGAGCTCATGCAAGCACGAGATAAAGGCTATTCATATCTTAAATTTTTTCCTGCCAAAGCAGCAGGCGGCATCGCCTTTATTCAAGCCTTAGCGTCCCCCTTCTCTGACATCCACTTTTGTCCAACAGGCGGCATAACACAAAAAAATGCAAAGCAATGGCTCCAGCTTTCTAATATCTTCTGCGTTGGCGGTTCTTGGATAGCCCCAAAACAGCTTATAGCAGCAAGGGATTGGAATGCAATAAGCGCATTAGCACATGCAGCAACACAGCTTTCCTCTCACACGACAAAAGGACGTTCCACACTATAAGGCGCAGATCTATATTATCACTCTTAACGAAGACTTCCCCCTCATACACCCCCGTTGTCATTCTTCCCTATCACCACCATAGAGAGGCAAATCATCACCCCCCCCTTCATCAGAAGAAATTTTGCAGTAAACCTGTCGTTTCCAATGTTGGGAGAATCCTTCGGCATCTGAAACGATTCACAAGAGACATTTTACGCCTTTCTTCTATAGTTTTTATTCCCACGCTAATCCCGCTTGTAACCTGCAAACAAATGATTTTGATTGATCAACATAGAAGAGATAAGAAAATCTCACGATATTTAGGGTTCTCATTCAACATAAAAACTCTCATTACCATTATAAATCAATGTATTATAAAAAATAATCATTCTACAGAACAGTTGTAATACATCCCATATGCTCGAGAAATTCACGAGTGATCATAGGATAAAATTTCAACTGTTGTGCATATGCGTCAATCAGGAAATCTTTTGGGAAAGAGACACCAAGATCTCTCGCAAAAGCACCATTTCTGAAAATATTTCATAAGTATCAGAATCACGAATAAAACCTGCAAAGGGAGCAACACCCACTGCTATTGAAAGCAGATAAAAAAAGCTTTTTTAGAAACAAAAGCAGCAAAGATCCTTGGATCTATAGAGTTTTATGCATAAAATGCAGAGAGCTCTGCTCTCACCCTACAAAAGCACGCTCCACAACATAGGTAGCAGGTGCATTATTAGCACCTTCAACAAGACCAAAGGATTCGCACATCCTTGCACAATCCTTCAACATTGCCATAGAGCCACAAATCATCACACGATCTTCATCAGGAGAAATTTTGGGTAAACTAGTCGTTTCAAAAAAAGCACCGCTCTCCATAACAGTTGTAATGCGCCCCATATATTCAGAAGATTCGCGGGTGGTCATAGGATAAAATTTCAACCGTTTTGCGTATTCGCCAATCAGTGGATCTTGTTGTAAAGAGGCGACAAGATCCTTCGCATAAGCAAGTTCATCTCGCTGACGGGTTGTTTGAATAAGCACCACTTCTGAAAATTTTTCATAAGTATCAGGATCACGGATGAGACTTGCAAAGGGAGCCACCCCCGTCCCCGTTGAAAGAAGATAAAGACGCTTCCCGGGAATAAGAGCATCAAGAACCAATGTTCCAGTTGCTTTCTTACGCATCAGCACTGTATCACCAATTTTAATTTTTTGCAGATGTTCGGTTAATGCCCCCCCAGGAACTTTGATTGAAAAGAACTCAAGCTGTTCATCCCAAAAAGGACTTGCAATTGAATACGCACGATAAACCGGTTTCTCTGCGTTTGGTAAACCAATCATAACAAATTCACCAGAACGAAAACGAAAATTTTCTGGACGATTCAAGCGAAATTTAAACAAACTGTCCGTATAATGATAAACTTCCTGAACAGTAAGTGCGAACACATTTTCAGGAATAGGAAAGTTTGACGTAACGCCGCTAATGTTTGACTGAACATGAGTAGCAGACATTTTCATAAAACTCTTCCCTTAATCTTCATCCAACCTACAATCTTCAAAGTGATATAATACCTGCATCCTCATCTGCCAATATTTTTCTTAAAATACAGATCATAAGATTAACACTTTTATATCAAAATTAGTTGCAAAAAAACGTACAAAACATGCAACTTGCATGATCCCAAACGCTATTATCCCAAAACACATTATCATTATCATTGTCGGTGATAAAAAAATCCAACGCAGACATTTTATAAAGATCATTTAAACAGTAAATATAACATTTAGGCAAATCTGCTCAAACACAATACCCTCTGTCATTTGTATCTTTGTCAAAGCAAGAGAAGATATTTCAAAATAAATTCTCAATCACAACAGCTCTTACATTTAACATCGCTCAATTTATGCTTGTTTTCTTATGAGAAACACAAATGTTAGCGATATGAGTACAGATCAATAACTGGTTTTAGTGTGTTTCTATAATTATCCAGCGTTGATTATCAGGCATAGAGATTCGTTGTGTTCCCTACTGACCTTCCTCACATCATTATTCACGTGAAGAGATGAACTATAAGATGATCTTTGAACAACAAATTTGATTTCCATTTCAATAAATGAAGTTGTGGAATACAAAAATACCCAATAACGACCATCTTGAGAAAAAAGAACGGTCAAATCAACTGCTTTCAACGCATCAGAAATGGTTTGTACAGTCAAATCTTTCCCATTAACAAAAGCTACTTCAGGTACATGATGGGACGGTATTCCTCCAAGATTGTTTACAATGTTGATGCAATCATCATCATGACAGACAGCTTGAACGACATAAAGATCATTGCAGTTTCCATAAGTATAGGTATTTTGCTTGGCTTTGGCTGTACTATCGCCTATAGAGAATCTAAAGATTGAACTTTACACACCCGTCACAAAACAACAGGAGAATTATCCTGCCCCTTTAAAGATATTGCAAAGCGAGTATTCTTCAACGAGCATAAAAGTTATCAAATGTTTTGCAATTTTAAGAATACCCATGATTGTTTTGTACCATCCATTAAATCTGTTATGATAGAGGTAAGCAAATTTTTACTTTGTTAAATATCTCATTTGTATTGTTTCCTGTCTTAGCACGGCACTTCAATACGATAATTGCACTCCTGAACCTCTACCACAAAAATGCTTCCACTGATCTTTCTTCCAACCAACAGCCTTTCAGAGAAAGACATTAACGAAATAATCATCCCCACTTTTTATAAACCAATATACCCACCATCCCCGTTTTTAAAAAATGGGTTTGCCCAATAGTAATGAGAACGCACTCCACCATCATTATCCTTCTGCTGGGAAAACGCTCATTGATTAAATTCAGAAACAAGCCAACCATTATGCGAAACAGCAACAGTCCCAACCGAAACAATAGTACAACTTGGCAAACGCACTAAAAACAATAAACAATGAAGAATATTTTTATCTGTAATTGATAACACCTCCCCCTTTAATTCATGACAGATAAAGCTCATTTTATCAAAAGCACGTTCTATAACACCAATGTTACAAAAAACTTTAATTCACTACTGGTCGTACAGTTTTTTCTGATTTCACTATGAAAAACGATACAACACTATGAGTACATTTTTATTTTTTTAATGCTTGAACCAAAGACAATTCAGTAAAATACAAAAGTCTATGCCTTACCAACCCTCAGTAAATTACGCTGCCATAAAAATACAAAGGGAAAGAATAATACATTGACGTAATTATACGCAAAATAAATCTTTTACCTTAAAAGATTGCTCTGACGATACATAATCCAGTATGAACTATTGATGATTTTAACAAGAACAAATAATACGGAGATCCTCTTCATATATCGTAGAGAACTATATGAAATAATCAAAGGGAACTTCGAGCCTCACTGACTTTAAGAGAATTTTTCAAATGAACAAATACATTGATGAAGCAAATGGTTTCTTTCCTGCTACAGCTATAGCAATTATTGATGTAAATGCTATTGTTGAAAATTATAAAATTTTAGCCAAACGTGTCGCCCCAACACAATGTTCAGCCGTTGTAAAAGCCAATGCCTATGGGCTGGGTGCAGATAAAATTGCTCCTGCGCTTTATCAAGCTGGTTGCCGCACTTTTTTTGTTGCCAAAATCGAAGAAGCACTCCAATTAAAAACTATCTTACCAGAAAATGTCATGATTGCTCTTCTCAATGGGCTTCCACACACAGCAGAAGAGTTTATCGCACAATCAGGCATTGTTCCTGTTCTCAATTCTTGGCATGCTATCGAAGACTGGCAAAAACTTTGCCAAAAAAAGCATAAAAGATTTCCTGCAATCATTCAAATTGATACCCAAATGAACCGATTAGGACTTGATAAACAAGAATTACAACAACTCATCAAACAACCTATAGTTTTCCAACAAGCAGAAATAAAATATATTCTCAGTCACCTTTCAAATGGAGAAAACGCCTCTCGTTCATCCAATAATACACAATTAGCTGCTTTTAAAGCCATACTTGCAAAGTTGCCAGCCTGTAAAGTCTCATTTGCCAATTCTGGAGGCATCTTTCTTGGTCCAGATTTTTATTTTGATCTTGTTCGCCCCGGCATTGCGCTTTACGGTTTTAATCCCCATAGCAAACAGCAAACCACTCTCAAACCCGTTATAAAACTTGAAGCTCAAGTTCTGCAAAGCCGCTTTACTGATATAGGAATGCCTGTTGGTTACGAAGAAAGCTTTATTACCCGCAGACCAAGCACTCTGACAACCATTTCTATCGGCTATGCTGATGGTTGGCCACGCATTCTTTCCAATAAAGGGAGCGTTTATTTCAATGGACACAAACTCCCTATTGTTGGACGCGTTTCTATGGATTCTATCATAGTTGATGCTACCGATCTTGAGAAAAAACCTCAAAGAGGTGATTGGGTAGAACTCATTGGTCCCCATCAAACTCTTGAAAAAGTATCCACCGATGCCAATACCATTCCCAATGAAATTCTTACTTCTTTAGGAACCCGCTATAAACGTATTTACATTTAAAGTTCTCTCAAGACATAAAGTAAAAAAACGCCTCCTTTCAGTAAAAAATCCTTCAGCACTTTCAAATTGGATAAAACAGTCAAATATAAGACTATCCATCCATACGCCTTCCCCAGAATTCTGTTCATCGATATTTCCATCAAAAGATTTAAGTGAATAATGATAATAGAAATCATCAATTTATTTGAAGCCGATTACTAAGAAAAACGAAATTCCAGAAGAACAATAGAGTCCAGAACAAATGACAAAAAGCCCACACAAAATGTGTGGGCTTTTATCAATATAAACCAATAAATTTAATAGCTATTCCCCAACGGTGGACAAGAACAAATCAGCATTCTATCACCCGCAACATTATCAATACGAGAAACAGGAGGCCAATATTTACTCGCTGGTTCAAGATGAGAGTTGGGAAAAGCCGCTTCTTGCCGCGAATAAGGTCGTGCCCAAGCATCATCTACCGTATCGACTAATGTATGAGGTGCATTTACCAATGGATTATCATCTTTTGGCCAAACACCGCTACCAACTTTTTTGGCTTCTTCAGCAATAGAGAGCAAGGCATCACAAAAACGATCAATCTCTACTTTTGGTTCTGATTCCGTTGGCTCAATCATCAAAGTTCCAGGAACAGGAAAAGACATTGTCGGTGCATGAAATCCGTAATCAATTAGACGTTTTGCGATATCATCAACACTGATCCCATATTGTTCTTTCAAGACGCGTGTATCGACAATACATTCATGAGCAACACGTCCATTTTTGCCTCGATAAAGAATAGAATAAGCCTGAGAAAGACGCGCAGCAATATAATTGGCATTTAAAATTGCTGTTTGTGTTGCATATTTCAAGCCATCAGCTCCCATCATTCGAATATACATCCAAGTAATGACAAGAATAGATGCACTTCCGTAAGGCGCTGCTGAAACAGCATAGGAGGTTCCTTCTTGTTCATGCCCTGGCAAAAATGGTATAAGATGCTCTGCCACTCCAATCGGCCCCACACCAGGACCCCCCCCCCCATGGGGAATGGCAAATGTTTTATGAAGATTCATATGACAAACATCTGCACCAATATCTGCCGGACGTGCAAGCCCAACAAGTGCATTCAAATTAGCACCATCAAAATAAACTTGTCCGCCATTTTCATGGATAATAGAGCAAATGTCCTTAATACTTTCCTCATAAACACCGTGAGTTGAAGGATAAGTGATCATGAGAGCTGCCAAACGCTCCTTATGCAATTGTGCTTTCATTTTGAGATCATCAACATCAACATCACCATCACTCAAACATTTCACCACAATAACTTCCATGCCCGCCATATGAGCAGAAGCTGGATTGGTACCATGGGCAGATGCCGGAATAAGACAAAGCGTGCGTTGATGTTCTCCCCGCGATTGGTGATAGCGGCGGATTGCCAAAAGACCTGCATATTCCCCTTGAGCACCAGAATTTGGCTGAAAAGAAACTTGTGCAAAGCCTGTAATTTCACACAACCACGCATTGAGTTGATGAATCATTTCCAAATAACCCACAACATCTTCTTGGGGTGCGAAGGGATGTATATTGGCGAGCGTAGACCAACTGACAGGCATCAATTCAGCAGCCGCATTAAGCTTCATGGTACAAGAACCAAGCGGAATCATTGCCCGATCCAATGCCAAGTCTTTATCTGACAAACGACGTAAAAAGCGCATCATATCAGTCTCTGAATGAACCGCATGAAAAAAGGGCTGTGAAAGAAAAGCAGCATCACGCCCCTCTCCCATAAGTCTTGGAGAGGACTCATCAACTAACTCAGCTCCAAAAAGCTGTGCTAAAGCATGGGCATCCTCGTCTGTTGACAATTCATCAAAATTAATGGCAACCCTATCATCATCGAGAACACGAAGAAGACGCCCACCTGTTTTCGCTTGGCGTGCAATCTCCAGAGCTTTTCCCTTAACAACAACACTAACACAATCAAAAAAATATTTTCCTTCACAAAGAATACCTACTGCCTCTAAACTGGCAGCAAAACGGCATGTTAAACGATGAACGCGTCGTGCAATATCTTGTAAGCCCTGAGGTCCATGCCAAACAGCATAGGCTGTTGCCATATTTGCTAACAAAGCCTGTGCTGTACAAATATTCGACGTCGCTTTATCGCGCCGGATATGTTGTTCACGCGTTTGCAATGCTAAACGAAAAGCAACACGCCCTTTCGTATCCACGGATTGACCAACAATACGCCCTGGAAGAAGACGTGTGAGCGCATGACTAACCGCAAGATAACCAGCATGAGGCCCTCCAAATCCCATCGGAACGCCATAACGCTGCATCGAACCGACAACAATATCAGCCCCCCATTTTGCTGGTGCTTCCATAAGAGTGAGTGCCAAAGGATCAGCAACAACAATGACCAGCGCGCCTTTTGCTTTTGCTTCTTTAATCACTTCACTATAATCATTAAAAGAGCCTTCTGTATCAGGCCAAGAGAGAACAATGGCAGCCGTATCAGAACAAATTTCACCATTTTGGCTTATCTGAATGCCTTGTGTTTGTGCACGCGTTTGTGCAACACCCAAAATCTGAGGGTGCAAAAGACTTTGAAGAGAAATTTTTGTTTTTTTCTCACGTGCAAAACGTATAGCTATCGCATTTGCTTCTGCTAAAGCAGTTGCTTCATCAAGCAGTGAAGCAGCAGCAACAGGTAAACCAGTAAGTTCACTCACTAATGTCTGAAAATAAAACAAAAGCTCTAAACGTCCTTGGCTAATTTCTGCCTGATAGGGAGTATAAGCAGTATACCAAGCTGGATTTTCAAAGAGATTTCGTAAAATAACGGGCGGGACAAATGTTCCATGATACCCCTGCCCTATAAAACTTTTATGTATCTTGTTCTGCTCCATTATTTTGGAGAGTTCTTCCAAGGCTTGGTTCTCACTTGCCGCCTTTGGGAGATTAAGAGGTCGTCCCAAATGGATAGAGTGCGGAACAGCTTGAGAAACCAGTGTTTCAACACAATCAAGCTTTAAAACATCAAGCATTTTTTGTGTTTCATCGGGACGAAGCCCAATATGGCGGGAAAAAAAATGACGTTCTAACATAGCACTCATCCAATGAATGCCTTATAAGCAGCCTCGTCCATCAACCCTTCAAGTTGCATTTCATCCTGCAAGGTCATTTTCCATAACCAACCTTCTTTTTCGGCTTTCTGGTTTACCAATTCAGGATTATCTACCAATGCCTCATTTATTTCGACCACCTCACCATCAAGAGGAGCATAAACATCAGAAGCTGCTTTCACCGATTCCACAACAGCAGCAGCATCACCTTTGACAAGTTGCGTGCCAATCTGCGGTAAATCAACAAAAACCAAATCCCCCAACTGTTCTTGGGCATAATGTGTGATACCAACCGTAATCACTTGTCCTTCAACACAAAGCCATTCGTGATCTTCTGTAAAATAAGTTTTAGACATAGAAAATTATCCTTTAAAATAACGTTGTTCAACAAAAGGAAGTGAATGAACAGACAGTGCGATCTTTTTGCCACGCAGCTCTGTAAAGACCTCTGTTCCTTCCACTTTCCAACCAACAGGAACGTAACCCATCGCTACAGGACCATCAAAAGAAGGACCAAAACCACCTGATGTTACTACCCCAATCTGATTCCCCTCATCATCGAGCAACACCGCGCCCGCACGAATAGGTTGACGTGTTTGCGGTTTTAATCCGACACGACAACGAGAAGGACCTCTCTCAAGTGCTTCAAGAAAAGCCTTTGCTCCATAAAATTGTGCCCCTTCTCGAACACTTTTAGGCACAGCCCATGTCAGCGCGGCATCAATGGGTGTGGTATCAGGCGTAATATCATTGCCATGCAAACACAACCCTGCTTCCAACCGAAGACTGTCGCGCGCCGCAAGACCAACCCATTCCACACGAGGATCTTGGAGCAATTTTTCAGCCAATGCAGGCGCATGCACTATGGGGAGAGCAATTTCAAAACCATCCTCTCCCGTATAACCAGAACGGGTTATAAACCAATCTTGTTGTGGTTCAAACCCCTGCATAAACAACAGTTCATTACCAGATATCCCCGCATCAGCCATAACAGCGGCTGCTTGAGGACCTTGGAGAGCAAGCAAGACCCTTTCAAGAGCAGTCACCTGACAGTCAAAACCAACAACCCGCTTTTGCAATTCAGCAAAGTCGCCTTCTGCATTTCCAGCATTCGCAACCAACATAAAACGGCATTCTGCCAAACGGGTAATGATAAGATCATCCAAAATACCAGCTTGCTCATTCAGCAAGTAATTATACCGTGAGTGACCAATCTTTAACAGTGCAGCATTAAGAGGAAAAGCATAGGATAAAAATTCCACTGCCTGTGGTCCCTCTACAGCAATCAATTTCATATGAGAAATATCAAAAAGCCCTGCATGTGCACGCGTATGAAGATGCTCTTTCAAAACACCAAGAGGATAAGTCAAAGGCATGTTCCAGCCTGCAAAAGCACCAAATTTTGCTCCAGCTTTTTCATGGAATTCATGTAAAGGAAGTCTTTTTAAAGAAAGTGTTTCAAATTCTTGTGATGTACCCATAATATCTCCAAAAGTCGCGCTAACGCCATACAATATGGCTGTCTCTGCACCCCTCTGTCATAAACCTGAGAGACTCGCGAAAAGATCTTTCGCTTACACCTTCGGCGCGGACCTTTCCGACTTTCCAGATCTGTCTTTCTTCTTTTACGGTCCTTTAAAGCCTGAGAGATTATGGGCTATTTTCCCCTTCGGCGGCATACGCAAAAGCTTGCAGTCTGCACTCTCCCGCAAAAGAATGAAAGAAACGATAACGCTCTTTCCGACATTTTTTAACCTATAGCCTATCTTTATCATGCTGTCATTAATAAAGTGATGAGAGCGCTCTCATTTTAAACTTGCATAGACTGTTGCAAAAGAATTATAATAGTAAGCCTTTTGAGCATTCTGAAACCCGTAAATGTCCCTGTTTCAGGAAATAAAGGAAAAAAATCAAGGGACATAAACAAAAATACAACTTGAGAAAAGGCAAGGTTTTGCCCTCTTAAAAAAAACACCAACGCAATATCCCTCTTGCACAGTACAACCTTAAACCACAGAGTTTCTGTATTTTTTAAAGAGGTAAAAATTTCAAATATTTTATCCAATAATTTAACGCACAAGAGATTTATTTTTCTTTTCTGTAAATTTTTATCTCTCAATAGCGTCATAAAGTGCGATTATTTACGTACCAAACTTCATCACATAAAGGTTACAAAATACTCATGAAAGCAGGCAACATTCATTATAATTGCGAAAATGATCTCCCAAAGCAAATTGCTCTTTTCCCGCTAGAGGGAGCACTCTTGCTACCAGGTGGTTTTTTATCGCTCAATATTTTTGAACCAGAGGCGCTCGAAATGGTTGAAAATGTTATGCTAACGAATCGTTTAATTGGAATTATCCAACCACTATCATCGGATACAAACCGCTTTTCCACACAACTTTACAAAATAGGCTGTATAGGGCGCATTACAAACTACAATGAAACAGGAAATGGTCAACTTTTCATTATCTTACAAGGTGTTTGCCGCTTTACCTTAGAACAGGAACTCGTGAATACAAAATCTTATCGAACCGCTCTCATTCGCTCAAACATCGAAGACTTACAAGAGCCTGACATTGCAGAAAACATTAATCGAGACAATTTGCTCAATATTGTTGAAAAATATCTCACGATAAATGAAATGGAATATAATTGGAGCAGTATTATACAAGCGCCCACCCCTTTATTAGTCAATGCTTTTTCAGCCCTTATCCCCTTTACACCGGCAGAAAAACAAGCTCTATTAGAGGCTCCAGATATTGGCAGCCGCGCCCAAACTCTTCTTGCTTTAACAGAGCGTTCACTCATGAAACAAACAGGGGCAGATTACCATTTAAACTAATAAATGTTGCAATATGAAAAAAATGATCACCGATCCCAAAATGCTTGAATTACTTGTCTGTCCACTTACAGGAGGCATACTCTCCTTAAACAGAAACACGCAAGAATTAATCTCACTCAAAGCAAAACTTGCCTATCCCATTCGCGACGGCGTTCCCATTATGCTTGCTTCCGAAGCTCGTCCCTTGCACAACAATGAACTTGCACGACAATGAAAAACAGCATATGAACAGTAGAAATCTTCGCACAGTTTTGCTCTGTAGCAGCCTGTTATATCGAAATTTCATCAAAACAGAGAAATGCATTGCAACAGTTGCGTTTAAATTTTGCAAAAAGCAATAAGGAAAACTGCTGTCACTCTAATTGACGATTTAAGAAAATTATCCCACAGATGTACTTATGATTTTGGTCGTATAAGCCAAGCATATCGATAAGTTCTATAAGCGCAAAACTCAAATATTAAAAATAAACCCACTTAGAGGATATCCTGGAATTTTCGGGGGCTCTTGTTATGTACAAGTGCTCTCAAGCACTAAAAGCAAGAGGCTGATTCGATGTCAGCACTTCCAGCGCCCGGCGCCACATATGACATAAAAATATAAATAAATCAATATGTTATTTAAATAATTTTATATGCACCCCTATCAGAATCCACACTTTTATGCATGATTCATTTGACCATTTTTTATATAAGATTGCCATGTATGAATAGAGCATAAAAAGCAAATCATGATGTAAATATTATAACGCATATGTGCATTCAAATGAAATGAAAAGCAGTTATCATTCATAACAGTTCATAAATTTTATGATACGTTTTTATCATTCAAAAATCGCATGCGTTTAGAGAATGGTATGAGTTTTGCTCTTTTTTGAGCGAAACCTTAAAAGGAAAATAATCGTTTAAAATTTTTATAAGCTTATAGGTGTAATTCATTAAGGGTGTATAAAAAGACAAAATCGCTTTTAAAGCGCTTACTAAAAATTTAGTAAATGATAGGCAGTCATTATACAAACATATCATCACAACAGTTATGAAATTCAAAACGTTATATCTTATGATGCGAAAATCTTTTAATGAATATGGTTTA
>NZ_JAQISY010000025.1:0-20430 GCF_028618465.1 Bartonella sp. MM73XJBT
CCGCTCTTTATTCTGTTTTATTAACAATCTTTACGATATGATCATTTTCATAAACTTCGCAATTTTTTGGTACCAACTTTACTTTGCTTTGCTTGTTTAATTTGGCATTGCCATAAGCGCGACCCCAAACCTTCGTATAGAATAAAACCTTGGCATTGCCAAAAACAGAGCCATAGACCTCAGAAGATTCACCCACACTAGCATTGCCATAGACCTTTGCATTTTCATAAATTCAAGCCGGCACCATCGTTATATTTGCCAGCCCCCAATGTTGCGACAGCCCTTGCATTAAGACGATTCATAAGAACCATTTTTACTCCTTTCTTATACAATTTTTACTCACACACCAGCCCCGCTTTTGACGTGCAAGCAAGTGATTTTGATTGATGCAACATAAACAGATTTGAAATGAGAAAATCTTACTATATTCGGAGTTGTGATTCAAGTTAAAAAAGGATGATTTATCATTATAAATCAATGTGTTGCCCAGACTCCCGGAATACCAACGCGAGGGCGCTCGCAGCCGGTGGGAGGGGAAATGCAAGGTAAAAATCTTCATAACGACAAATTCATTGATCAATTCGTTGGCAAAAAAATTCGCTTCAGACGAAACATGCTGAAAATGTCTCAAAAACAATTAGAACAGTCTTTAGGAGTAAGCTTCCAGCAAATTCAAAAATATGAAACAGGATTAAATCGTGTTGGAGCTGGGCAGTTAAAGGAAATTGCTGATATCTTAAATGTTCCTATTGCCTTTTTTTACGCAGATCTCTTTACAAAACAACATACTCCCACCCATCATGATGAAGTCATCTCAAGCAGAGAAGAATATCTGCTGCTCAAAAGATTTCGCGTTCTCACCTCGATAAAACGCCGAGCGATTTTACAACTTCTCTCTGAACCAAATGAAAGCTTTTAAAATCATGCGCCCCCCCCCCACAGGCTTTGTGTATTAGCATGCATTGTGCATTCTTACTGTCATTCCCCTTATAAGTACTTTTTCATTGCATCAAAAGCATCCCACCTCTCATAAAACAAGCTCGTGTTCATTTTTATTGCCAATCCCCTGAAATTACTTTATGAATAAAGATGCTTTGATCGTATACGCGACGACAAAGAGGGTCTTGAAAGCCCGAAACCTAAACATAAATTTATCCCGCTTTGCGGGTGTCCCGGGATTCCGGGAGATTTTGCTATGTCCAGGTGTTTTAGGCACTAAAAGCAAAAAAAGCTGACTAGAGCTCAGTACTTTCAGACACGTAACAACGCGGCTCTACTATCAGCAACCATTAATTTCAGTTGTGATCAGAAAGCTGGCAATTGAAATAGTATTCTGCAGAGCAGAAAGCACACCCTTAGATCAACCATTCTTAAAAGCAATCAAATTAACGGATTTACTGCGATTATAAAACAGAGAAAAGTATAAAAAAACGGGCCAATAGGCCCGTCTCTTTTTTTCTTTAGGAAAGGAGATTAGAAATCCATTCCGCCCATTCCACCCATTCCGCCAGCTGGCATTGGAGGCATTGGGGTATCTTTCTTTGGCGTTTCAGCAACCATTGCTTCGGTTGTGATCAGAAGGCTCGCAATTGAAGCAGCATTCTGCAGAGCAGAACGTACAACCTTCACAGGATCAACAATTCCCAAAGCAATTAAATCACCAAATTCACCGGTTGCAGTGTTGTAACCAAAAGTATCAGCATTATTTTCCAACACTTTACCAACGATAATAGCTGCTTCTTCACCGGCGTTGGTTGCAATTTGACGTGCTGGTGCTTGAAGAGCACGACGGACGATATTAATACCAGCTTCTTGATCAGGATTGTTTCCTTTAACAGTCAGTGCATTTGCAGCACGCAACAGAGCGGTTCCACCACCAGCAACAATACCTTCTTCCACAGCAGCCCGTGTTGCATTCAAGGCATCATCAACGCGGTCTTTCTTTTCTTTTACTTCAACTTCTGTTGCACCACCAACGCGGATAACAGCGACACCACCAGCAAGCTTAGCAAGTCTTTCTTGTAATTTCTCACGGTCATAATCAGAAGTTGTTTCTTCAATCTGAGCTTTGATCTGATTGACGCGTGCATTAATTTCAGCCTTTTGTCCAGCACCATCAATAATCGTGGTATTTTCTTTAGAAATATTCACTTTCTTCGCACGTCCAAGCATATCCAAAGTGACATTTTCAAGCTTAATGCCGACATCTTCAGAAATAACCTGACCAGATGTCAAGATTGCGATATCTTCAAGCATAGCTTTACGACGATCACCAAATCCTGGTGCTTTCACCGCAGCAATTTTCAAACCACCGCGCAATTTGTTGACAACGAGTGTTGCCAAAGCTTCACCTTCCACATCTTCAGCGATAATAAGAAGTGGTTTGCCAGACTGCACAACAGCTTCAAGCACTGGAAGAAGAGATTGTAGATTAGACAATTTCTTTTCGTGAATAAGAATATAAGGATCGTCCAAATCCGCCACCATTTTTTCCGCATTGGTGACAAAGTAAGGAGAAAGATATCCACGATCAAACTGCATACCTTCAACGACTTCTAATTCTGTTTCAGCCGTTTTTGCTTCTTCCACGGTAATGACACCTTCATTGCCAACTTTTTCCATGGCATCAGCAATCATTTTGCCGATTTCAGCAGCACCATTTGCGGAAATTGTTCCCACTTGTGCGATTTCTGCGGAAGTTTGGATTTTCTTCGCTTTTTTGAAGAGATTTGCCACCACTTCATCCACAGCAGCATCAATTCCGCGCTTAAGATCCATTGGGTTCATGCCTGCAGCAACGGCTTTTACACCTTCTTGTACGATAGCTTGCCCCAAAACCGTTGCCGTTGTTGTTCCATCCCCAGCAATATCATTGGTTTTAGAAGCAACTTCACGCAACATTTGCGCACCCATATTTTCAAACTTATCTTCTAGTTCGATTTCCTTTGCAACGGATACACCATCTTTTGTGATGCGAGGTGCACCAAATGATTTATCGATCACCACATTGCGCCCTTTAGGGCCAAGGGTTACCTTTACAGCGTTAGCAAGGATATCAACACCGCGCAACAAACGCTCCCGCGCTTCACGGCCAAATTTGACTTCTTTAGCAGCCATTTAATTTCTCCTTGGAGTTATCTCAAATAATATAAAATGGAAGAATTGAAAGGCTTAAAACTAGCCCAAAATTCCCATAATGTCCGATTCTTTCATGATTAAGAGGTCTTCCCCATTAATCTTTACTTCAGTTCCAGACCATTTTCCAAACAGGATACGGTCACCTGTTTTTACTTCTAAAGGCACGCGCTTTCCATTATCATCAAGAGCACCATTGCCAATAGCAATAACTTCACCTTCTTGAGGTTTTTCTTTTGCTGTATCAGGAATGATAATCCCACCAGCAGTCTTATTTTCAGATTCAACCCGACGGACAACGACACGATCGTGAAGCGGGCGGAATTGTATATTAGCCATGTTCAAAATCCTTAAAACTTAATATAATTGCATTAATCTTAAGTCCTTGCTAGCACTCTCAAAGTATGAGTGCTAACACTGCCCAAGATATAAAATTGCCTCTTCTCAATGTCAAGGATTCTTCTTAAAAATAATTTACCTTAAAAAGACTTTGAAGTCTTGCCTCTTTTTCCTATTTTGCATTATCTAGCTTTTTATTAATTGCCAACATAAAAGGATCTTATCATGAGTGAAACACGTCAGGAAACGGATAGCTTGGGGACGATTTCGGTACGTCAAGACCGTTATTGGGGAGCACAGACTGAACGCTCGCTGCATAATTTTAATATTGGCAGTGAAAAACAGCCACTCACTATCATTTATGCCTTAAGCCTTATCAAAAAAGCCGCAGCCCTTGTGAATATGGAAAAAGGGAAACTTCCGCAAAACATTGGCAAAGCCATCATTACTGCTGCTGACGAAGTGCTCGCCGGTGCATTTGATACACATTTTCCGCTCTCTGTTTGGCAAACGGGTTCTGGTACGCAGAGCAATATGAATGTTAATGAGGTCATTGCCAACTATGCTAGCATGCTTTTGGGAGGAAAACTAGGGAGCAAAAGCCCTGTTCATCCCAATGATCATGTCAATATGAGCCAATCCTCAAACGATTCCTTTCCCACAGCACTTCACATTGCCACCACACTGCAAACACGCCAACACTTATTTCCCATTCTTGAAGCTCTTATTACCACTTTAAAGAAAAAAGAAGAAGAATTTGCCGATATCATTAAAATCGGGCGTACCCATACTCAAGATGCAACACCCTTAACTTTAGCACAAGAATTTTCAGGCTACCGCGCCGCACTTGAAGCCAATCGCCAGCGTATTGAAACAGCTCTTGCCGATGTCCAGATGCTTGCCCAAGGTGGAACAGCTGTCGGGACAGGGCTCAATGCACCACAGGGTTTTGATGTTGCTTTTGCGCAAACAATGAGCACCCTTACAGGGGTTGCCTTTAAGACCGCCAGCAATAAATTTGAGGCGCTTGCCCATCATGGAGCCCTTGCCCATTTCCATGGTAGTCTCAATGCTCTCGCTGCTGATCTGTTTAAGATTGCCAACGATATCCGCTTTTTGGGCTCAGGTCCACGTTCAGGTTTGGGCGAATTAAGCCTACCTGAAAATGAACCAGGCTCTTCTATCATGCCAGGCAAAGTTAACCCCACCCAGTGTGAAGCAATGACCATGGTTGCAGCCCAAGTGTTTGGTAATCATACCAGTGTAACATTTGCTGCCAGCCAAGGGCATTTTGAACTCAATGTTTATAAACCTGTCATTGGTTATAATGTTTTGCAATCAATTACGCTCCTTGGGGATTGCATGCGCTCTTTTGATCTCCATTGTGTCCAAGGATTACGTGCTAATCGGGTTCATATTCACACTCTTATGGAGCGCTCTTTGATGCTGGTGACAGCACTTGCCCCAGAAATTGGTTATGAGAAAGCGGCCGAAATTGCCAAAGCAGCGCATAAAAATGATACAACTTTGCGTACTGAAGCACTCAAAGCAGGTGTTTCTGCAGAGGATTATGATCGGCTGGTTGATCCCAAAAAGATGATTGCTCCAAAGTAAACAGCCGGATATGAATTTTTTTGAAACAAATTTTTAAACTATCGGGCTGTTCGCGGTCCGATGGTCATTGTATCATTAACAGTCTACCTACACCTTCAAAAATCTTAACACCTCTGGGACAAGTAAAAGATTTTCTCAACCCTAGCATATTTGTAAAGAGAGCCTCTTACACCCCAAAAAGCCATAACAGGTTCTTCCCAACTGTTTTTCATGAACATATTGATAGCTCACCATTTTAGATGCCGAATAAAGGCTTCGAAAACCAAATTTTCTTATTTCGAACTCTCACATACCATACGCTTCTTTCATCTCATCCCCTTTATAGTGAAGCAGATAAAACTTTTTACGCGCGCGTCCATAAACAGGATTGATATATAGATAAAAACTCTTGAAGTATAAGCAGGAAACAAACAGTAAAAATATCTCTTATAAATACAATAGCTCTCACGACATTGAGGTAACAGTGTGCTTCTTCATAAGCGTGAAGATGATGGTATGACTTTACCATTATAGAATTTATGAGCCGCATTGCAAAATGAACTTGAGAGCAACAAGAGATAGCTTTAGCAAATATGTTCACGAACAATACGATAATATTTTGTAGCGTTCTGTTTTGCAGAATGCTGTTTCAATTGCCAGCCTTCTGATCACAACTGAAATAATGGTTGCTGATAGTAGAGCTGCGTTGTTGCGTGCTGCAAATGCGCTGACTGTTAAAGGAAACAATCCTAACCAGAAGCTTAATATCATTTACTGTATTCTCCAAGCATCAACACGCCAAATTGCGATCAATGTCGGTGAAGAAGCTGCAATTATCGTTGGCAAAGTGTTGGAAAATAATGTCAATATTTTTGGTTACAACACTGCAACCGGTGAATTTAGTGATTTGATTGCTTTTAAGAATTCTTGATTTAAGGTTGTGCATTTTATTCCTTGTGGAGGATGTGCTTATAAAATACGCGAAAAATAACGGCATAAAGCATTGAGGCAATATGACCCTAGTACATAATTTAAAAGCTTTCATTTGGTTCAGAGAGTAATTGTAAAATCGCTCGGCGTTTTATCGAGGTGAGAACGCGAAATCTTTTGAGCAGCAGATATTCTTCTCTGCTTGAGATGATTTCTTCATGATGAGTGGGTGGGTGTTGTTGTGTGAAGAGATCAGCGTAAAAAAAGGCAATGGGAACATTTAAGATATCAGCAATTTCCTTTAAACGCCCAGCTCCAACACGATTTAATCCTGTTTCATATTTTTGAATTTGCTGGAAGCTTACTCTTAACGACTGCCCTAATTGTTTTTGAGACATTTTCAGCATGTTTCGTCTGAAGCGAATTTTTTTGCCAACGAATTGATCAATGAATTTGTCGTTATGAAGATTTTTACCTTGCATTTCCCCTCCCACCGGCTGCGAGCGCCCTCGCATTGGTATTCCGGGAGTCTGAAAGTACTGAGCTCTAGTCAGCTTTTTTTGCTTTTAGTGCCTAAAACACCTGGACATAGCAAAAACTCCCGGAATCCCGGGATACCCACATCAGTGGGTTTATTTCACGCTCGGATTTCGGGTTTTCAAGGCCCTATTGGTCGCTGCGTATACGACCAAAACACCTTTTAATTCATAAAGTAATTTTAGGGAATTAGCAATAAAAATGAAGTCCGATTTTCTATGAGAAAAGATAGCGTGGTCTTTATTCAATCAAAAAGCGTGCGAAAAAGACAAGCTTTCAGAATTCTCGAGATAGCTATTTTGTACATTGGCTTTAATATTGCCATTTTTGCCAGTAGGACTTCGTTTTGCAATCAAATCGATGCTTCAGCTTGAAAGAATACGATCTTCTCAAAATAAGGCGCGCTCTTTTAACAGAACAAACGCCCCCTTCCCCAAAGACATCAAAGCTTCTTTAAGAATCAAAGCAGTTTTCTCACGTGATAATATCAGGACGTTCACGCCCCAATTGCTGCTCTATGTTCAACAATTCCAGTGCTGCCTTTTGTAAAGGTTGAAGCACTTTTTGCGGTTCTTGATGATGTTTCCAGGGTTTCCCCTCAAATTGTTCAAAATAAAGCCGTAAAGTAGTACCCAATGTTCCTGTCCCCGATAAGCGTACCACAAGCCGTGCTCCATTCTCAAAAAAAATACGTATACCCTGCTTTATGCTCACACTCTGATCAACGGGATCGTGATAGGTAAAATCGTCTGCTTTTTCCACCCGCAACCCAGCAATTTCCGTCCCCTCCTGTGGTAAATCGGCACGCAATTGCTCTATAAGCGCTTCTGCTTTATCATTCTCCACGCTCTCATAATCATAACGTAACGTGTAAAAACGCCCATAGTTTTTCCAATACTGCTGCACAATCTCTGCAACAGATTTTCCTGTGAGAGCTAAAAGATTTAACCAAAATAATACAGCCCACAAACCATCCTTTTCGCGAATATGGTAAGAACCGGTTCCAAAACTTTCTTCACCACAAAAAGTCACCTTTCCCGCATCCAAAAGCGATCCAAAAAATTTCCACCCCGTTGGTGTTTCAAAACAATTTAATCCTTTTTTTTCAGCAACCAAATCAACAGCACGCGTTGTTGGCATAGAGCGTGCAATCCCCACAATGCCTTGGCGATAACCTTTAATCAGATGGGCATGCTCAACCATAATAGCCAAGGAATCAGAAGGCGTGACAAATTGCCCACGCCCAATAATAAGATTACGATCTCCATCCCCATCCGATGCTGCCCCCATATCAGGTGCCTGCTCAGACATCAATAAATCATAAAGATCTTTGGCATAAACCAAATTGGGATCTGGATGCCCCCCTCCAAAATCTGGCAAAGGAATACCATTAACTACCGTTCCTTCAGGAAATCCTAAACATTTTTCAAAAATCTCATGGGCATAAGGCCCTGTGACCGCATGCATAGCATCAAATCGCAAAGTAAGCCCTCTCTTAACAGCTTGAGCAATGCAATCAAAGTCAAAAATCTCCTGCATCAAAGCAACATAATCCGCTACAGGGTCAATAATATCAATCTGCATAGAGCCTAGAAAAGTTGTGCCTTCTCTCTCTAAATCAACATCTGCAGCTTCAAAAATTTTATAACAAGAAAGTTGTTGTGAGGCTGCAAAAATAGCTTCACATAGGGCTTCTGGAGCAGGTCCACCATTAGCAATATTATATTTGATACCACAATCGCCCTCTTTTCCCCCAGGATTATGACTTGCGGAAAGAATAAATCCCCCATAGGCATGGGTTTTACGAATAAGATGTGAAACCGCCGGTGTGGAAAGAATGCCCCTTCTTCCCACCTTCACACAAGCAACACCATGAGCCGCCGCCATTTTCAAGACCGTTTGTAAAAGAGCGTGGTTGAAATAGCGCCCATCGCCCCCAAGAATAAGCAGCTTTCCTTCAACAGAGCCAATAGTATTAAAAACAGACTGTATAAAATTTTCCACATAATGGAGCTGTTGAAAAACCGACACTTTCTTGCGTAAACCAGACGTTCCAAGTCTTTGATCAGCAAAGGCCATGGTTAAAACTGTCGTTATCATCACAAAAACGCCTTTAAAATATTTTCTTTAATGTTAAAGTGAATACCAGCCAAAGTCGACCATTAATTCCACTTGACGAGATAACGAAATACTTGCACACTTAAACGGAAGAGCAAGGATTATTTAAGGCCCCCTCTTAAAGAGTCGTTAAATACCAAAACTGCTGAAAACACAATTTTCATAAAAAATACAGGAGCATAGTTATGATAAAAAGAACCGTTCCCAATACCACCTTTCATACACGTATCCGTGATGAATCGATGGGTGGAGATAATCCTTATCGCTGGCAAGAAGTAAGTAGCGATGCATATTTTAAAGGAAAACGGGTCATTCTTTTTTCTCTTCCTGGAGCCTTTACTCCCACTTGCTCAACTTTTCAACTGCCTGATTTTGAAAAACTCTATGATGAATTTAAAAAAGTTGGTATTGATGAAATTTATTGTCTTTCCGTCAATGATGCTTTTGTCATGAACGCTTGGGGTAAAACGCAAGCTATCAAAAACGTCAAATTAATTCCTGATGGCTCTGGTGAATTCACCCGTAAAATGGGTATGCTGGTTGCGAAAGACAATATTGGTTTTGGCATGCGCTCATGGCGTTATGCCGCTGTGATTAATGATGGTGTCATTGAACAATGGTTTGAAGAACCAGGCTTTGCAGACAATTGTACAACAGACCCCTATGAAATTTCTTCCCCACAAAATATTTTAAAAACCTTGAAAAGTTAATTTGAAGACTAATTATACAGTTATCAAATGCAAACTTTCTAGCATAAACTCCTTCTTAGGAAGGGGTTTATGTTTTTTTGCATTTTATGGATGATAAATTGAAAAATCTGTCGTCCCTAATATTTGCAACAACCTGTAGAACCTGAAAAGATTCATAAGAAGCATTTTTACGCCTTTCCTCTATGGTTTTTATCTACATGCTCATCTCGCTTGTAACGTGGCAAGCGAATGGTTTTGATTAGCGCAACATGGAAAAAACTTACAATATTGGGGATTCATTATTCAATACGAATAACGATAAATCATCATTATAAATTAATACATTATCCAATATTTACGCGACAAGAATATGCGATCAACCCATCACAGCCCCCATCATCACCCTCAAAAGAAAAATTTTTCTTTACGCTCACCAGAAAAACATCAAAAAGCATACTCCCCTCAACCACAGCCTTCATATAATAAAGCAATATATACGCCCTAGCAGAAGGATCAATTTTAATCTGATAACCGTTCACTCTCAATTTTATCCTTTAACGATCACTGCCTCTAAAGAGGAAGATTTCTTTTTAAACATAACCGCTAAAGCAGTCGTTTATTTGGGTATTCTACAGAAAATAATGTCTTCTCTTCTTCCTCTTCAGAGAACTCAAAATCTTCAACACCTTCAGGAAGTCCAAAGATATCTGGATTTATAAAATAGCACCCTTCTTTTATCCCCTTTGCAATAATTTTGTGACGTTCTAATTCGTTGAGACCTTTTTTAAAAATTTCAAAACTAAGATAGTGCGATTCTTGAGTTGAAAAATCGCAATCCAAAAATTCATCGAGAACATTATGATCTAATGTAACCTGATCAAACCATAAATCCATCTCATCTTCCTCTGATATTTTCGCCACTTGCCACAACATAACAAAAAAACTCTTTAACCCAACAAATGAAAGCCCAACAATCATCCGTCGACTCTCAGGCGCTCCAGAAAAAGTAATTTGCGGAAGATTTTCAAATCCAAAGTGTGAGGGAGGAAGCTTAAATGATTTTCCAATATCCTCAGGACTTTTAAGAATAAAAGGATTTCTTTCATAAAGCACAGTAAAATCATATTGAACCATTGTATTTCTCCACTAAGCAATTCATTTTATGAAAAAATAAATATTATCAAGTAGTTGCTATTATAGCAGCTTACAATTGACGCAAATATTTTCCTGTAAAAAATTGTTCGATTTAAGTTGTTTCATTGTTTTGTGAAACACTAACAAATCTTTGAGAGAAAATGCTCTAGGTCTCTCTTATAATCCGCACATACTAAATTATGTATAGTGCACAAGAAACCCAAAAAAATTTATATCAGCAGATGAAAAAATAGCTGTTTAACAAAGATGAACGATCAATATTTTTATAAATGATCACCATCCCCTTTTCTAAAAAAATGATATAAGTTAGGGGACTTTCACGCATATTTTGTTTAGGAAAACGCCCTCATCACCTCCGCAAAAAGGCTGATTTATTTAGTACATAAAACGCTTTCGCCCCTTAAAAAACATTTCCATTTTATACAGCACAAGCTTAAAAAAACACCACAACTTTGTCCTTGTGCATAAGCACATCCAAATACGCAAAGTACAAATCCTTAAAATTGCATGGAGAATGACAGAAATCCAGCTAAACAATTTTAAAAAAAACTTTTATTATAACCTACTTTGGGCTGCCAAAATATCCTGTACGGTCTGGACCAATTGATCTTCATCAACCGTCACTTGCGCAGGTCTGCTTTCACGCCATGTTTGATTATCCTTAATTTCATGAGACAATCGGGCACCTTCAATCAAATCTTTGATCTGTATTTTTCCACTCTCGCGCTCTTGTGAACCTTGAATGACCACACAAGGTGCCTGGCGGCGGTCAGCATATTTCATCTGCGCCTTCATCCCTGCTGCCCCCAAATAGAGTTCAGCACGAATTCCAGCATTACGCAATTGCATGACCATTTTTTGATAACGCGCAACCATTTCTGGTTCTTTATCCATCATCAGCACCACAACAGGCCCCGTCTTTTCTTTGACAGGCAATTTGCCAAGATTTTGCAAAGCAGCGATTAAGCGTGAAACACCAATAGAAAAACCTGTTGCCGGAATATTTTCCCCACGAAAACGTGCCACCAAGCCATCATAGCGCCCCCCACCACCAACGGAACCAAAAACAACTTTTTGTCCATCATCATTGAGAACATCAAAAAGCAAAGCCGCCTCAAAAACAGGTCCCGTATAATATTCCAACCCCCGTACCACCGAGGGATCAATTTTGATGCGGTTTTGAGCACCATTTGCGGCAAAGATTGCCTGCATCTCCTCAAGCTCACGCACCCCTTCAAGCCCTTGCTCACTCTTATCAATAACTTGTCTAAGAGCATCAAGCGTTTCCTCTGCCGTTTCAGCTTCTACGGTAAGCAAAGAAAGAATACGATCTATCTCTTTATCCTTAAGCTGTGCCCCTTTTGTAAAATCACCACTCTCGTCCAAACGCCCTTTGCCCAACAGCAAATGCACCCCTTCAAAACCAAACTTATCCAGTTTATCCATTGCACGAAGAACACTTAAGCGCTTTTCAACTTGATCATCTCCCTGCAAACCAATCAACTCTAAGACACCCTCGAGAATTTTTCGATTATTGAGCCGAATAGCATAATCATCATGCTGAAAGCCCAATTTTTCTAAACTATCGGCTGCCATCAAGCAAATTTCGGCATCCGCAGCAACGGTTGGTGTACCAACAATATCAGCATCAAACTGCATAAATTGCCGAAATCGCCCTGGTCCGGGTTTTTCATTGCGGAACACAAAGCCCAAGCGATAACTGCGATAAGGCTTTGGCAAAGTTTCAAAATTCTCTGCAAAATAACGAGCAAGAGGCGCGGTGAGATCATAGCGCAAAGACATCCATTGCTCATCATCATCTTGTAGCGAAAAAACCCCAGCATTTGGGCAATCTGTATCAGGTAAAAACTTGCCCAACACATCCGTATATTCAAAAATCGGTGTCTCCAGCGCTTCAAAACCATAAAGTTCATAAACTTCACGAATCTGAGCAATCATGGTCTCCGTTGCATATAATTGTGCACTTGTGCGATCAACAAAACCGCGAGGTAAACGTGCTTTGGTTTTTTCCGGTGATGATGACATAGGATTCTCTAACAACAATTTGTCTCCACAGATACTATGTGTCTTATCTTATAGCAATAAACCCTGCAATAACTTTATCAATGACAAGCCTCATATACACCAGTGTAACACACAAAAACCGTTGCTTTACAAAGGCAATGTAAACCACCTTTAGATAATCGCCTTTACAAAAATTTGTATTATGAGTACCGTCATTCTCTTTGCCTCCCAGAACATCCCTTTGTTTTGAGACGATTCATAACAGTCCTTTTTATTCCTTATCTTCAGATATTCTTACCCACACACCACCACTTATGACTTACAAAGGCATGATTTTTCTTCATTTATCATGGGAGATATTTGAAATGAGAGAAGCTTAGGATATTTTTAACTTTTATTTCAATATGCAAAAACAGAAATGATCTTATTATGCCGGAAAACAATTTCGTTTAGGACAACGATACAAGATATTATAAGTTTACACATTCCGTATTTTGAGAATGTGTCGTGCATATTCAAGGAAAAACCAGCCCTTAGAGCCTTAGCAAACCATACAAATGATCAGCAGATGGCATCCACCAAAAGAAGCTTTATTATTCACAAACCAGCATGAGTAAGAATCTTCATCATTTGATGATATGGGGAGCAAACCAACTTTGTAAATCCATCTCTTGACTTATAATGGAGTAAACTCTGCCTTGGTGTTTTGCACACATTCACAAACGCTATTGAGAAATCAGAGGCGCATATCCTCTCAACCTCTCGTTTTGTTAGCAGCTCTTGCGCTTAAAGAATGATAGTTTCTGTTTAATCGCCTTTTAAGCATTGTAACACACATTTGTACGGTAACGGTGCACATAACAAAAAAATATGCAAGATTAAAATCTATAATCTTGCAGCAACATTGATGTTTTACACAGAAAAATCAATAATTTAATTTAAATCACAAGCCCAATACCTTTCCATCATGAATACTGTTTTTTCTTATTCTTCACCGAAGCATTTTTTGTTAAATCTGTTTTCAACAATCACGGGCCTTTTCCTTCCTCTAACAACAACGCTTCCCCTCCTCCAAAGCATCGTCCCACGCATTTATATTGCTCTCTCAACATAATATGAAAGACATATACTGATTGCTCTAGAGGCAAAAACAACGATTAATTTTGGCTCAATCGAAAAAAATCTCTCAAAAAGACAGCCATCTTGAGCAAATTGATGAAGAGTTGAACAGATCTATCAGCTATGCAACTCAAAAATAGAAGAAATCCTTTTTGCTGGCTGTGCAAAGTGATCGATAAATACGACCTCCCTTTCTTACCTCCCCATATCACCTCCAATATACCATTTTCTCATTGATACACTTTGCTGTTAAGCAAACTTCCCTCACTATATCTCCCACAATCTCTACATTCTTCCCCATCATCCCCTTCCTTCCAAACATCACCCCCCACATCTCTCTCTAAGCCTAAGAAAGAAACATGTGTACTTCTTTAGAGGAAGGAACAACGCTTGATTTTAGTAAAACAGGAGCCAGCATCTAAAGCTCCCTTTTTATGAAGCGTCTTCCAATTTATCCTCTATGCAAAAATCTTTAAAATACAAGCGTAGTTTTAGCCTGCTCAGCAAAATCATGAATGCGCATTTTTAAATCAACACTCTTTCGACCAGCATCGGTAATCGCTCTTGAAATAGAAGGAATAATATTCTGCCATAGCTTTTGAGGAAACTGGTTTGTCAGTTGTGTTATTGTCCCTCCCTGAGCTCCAATACCCGGCACAAGAAACAAGCAGTTTTTTAATTGTTCGATTGTCTCTTTTGCTTCACTGCCCAGTGTTGCTCCAATAACCGCACCAATAGGACCAACAGCATGATTTTTTTCCAAAAACTGGCTATTATAGTCACAAATGCGCTGTGCTAAATGAACAGAGAGTGTTTGATCACCAATGCGCGCATTGCGAATATCCTTGCCCTCTGGATTTGAGGATTGCACAACCACAAAAACTGTCGTTGCTGTTTCTTCTGCAATTTTTATCAGAGGGGTAAGAGCATCAAAACCAAGAAAAGCATTGGCGGTTATGGCATCTGCTTTAAATGCGCTGCTTGGACCAAGCCAAGCTTGACCATAAGCTTCAACGGTAGAACCAATATCCCCTCTTTTTGCATCAGCGATCACCAATAACCCTTGTTCCCGTGCATTTTCAATAAGCTCTTTAAGAACTTGAAGACCTTCAACACCATACAATTCAAAAAATGCCACTTGCGGCTTTATAATGCCCACATTGCCGACAACGGCTGTTAAGAGGATATCACAAAAATCTCTAAGTCCCTTATAATCAGGGCTTAAATTCCATGATTGTAAAACTTTATGGCTAGGATCAAAACCAACACAAAGCGGTCCATAGATTTCACGATTTTTAAAAAAACTGGAACAAAACATCCCTAACATCCTTACAAAGCCTCTATTTAAATTTTCTAATACAAAAAAGAAGAAACGCATTGATCAAAATGATAGGTAACATGGTTTTCAGCAAAAAGAAAATATTTTCAAATTTCATGAGCATGTGAACAAAACAAGCATCACAGAGCATTTTACAAACAAGCCTCATGGTGAAAATACTCATTCTTTTTCCCCTTTGAGCATTTTTCTTTGCCAAAGTGTCCTTTCTTCATAAACAAGATTTAGATTGGAATTCGCCCAAAAACACTTTGACCATCTCCGTAGGATCATCCCAGCATCTTAAGGCAAATAATCTCACGCACAACAATCTCAGCACAATAATTCAACACGATAATCCGTGTCTCTTTCCGGTATTTTGGGTCCATTGGGGATGCAAATCCGTCTCTGTGGGAACATAATGGATCAGCAAGCATTCTATCTCCAGCATCATTCAAGGAGATAAAAACATGGAAACCCGCATTCATGAAGACACACCCTTCGATACGCATTTTCTAGGAGAACAGTCCTTAGAAACAGAATATCCTTTTTTCCAACCACCCATTTCATGGTCTGCAATTTTTGCTGGACTGGTGACAGCTCTTGCCACATCAATCTGCCTCTCTTTTCTGGTGGCAGCATTAGGCTTGGGTCAAATGGATTTCACTTCTTCAACCCCTTTTGAAGGCTCTTTCTTCTCTTTTGGCATGGGATCTCTTATCGTAACACTCATCAGCCTTGCCTTGGGAGGTTTTGTTGCTGGGCGTTTTGCTGAATCCTCAGGAACTCTGCATGGCTTTCTCACTTGGGCTCTCATAACACTACTGATGACCCTTCAAGCCATCCATGTGGTTTCAAGCACAGCAAAAATAGGCGCTAAAGCAGCCCTAGAAAACAGCTCCATGCTTCAACAAACCGTGGACAGCTTCAAAACAAAGATTGCTCCCCTGCTTGAAAATTTCAAGGGCGAAAACTTGGAAAAGTTTTTGGTCAAAAACAGCGACAATGGTATCAATTTTGATAAACTGGGCAATGAGTTGCGTACACTTCTCAACAAGAGCGACATCCCTGCTCTCAATCCTGAACGCTTAAAAGAATCCTATCAAAGCGCCTTAAAAGACATTGGTACAGCGATAACAGCTTTTAAAAATGATCCTTCTCACTATCGCACCTACTTGAAAAATCTTGGTGATCGCCTTTCTGATCGTCTAGAAGTCCTTACTGCAAAGTTTAATAAAAGCGATATTATCAATGCCCTTATGCACGATGGCATGACACGTACCGATGCACAAACAGCAGCTAACGAAGCCATTCATGTTTATCAAAGGGCAGAGGAAAAAACGCAAAAAGCGATAAAAGCGCTTGAAGAACAGACTGAAACGCTCTCAGATAATCTTGAGAGTGCCGTAAAGGGAGCAAAAAACACTGCCCAAAAAGCTACAAAAACAGCTTCAAACATCGGCTGGTGGGGCTTTTTAGGCAGCCTGATTGGCGCTATAATTTCCAGTGTCTTTGGCTATTATGGCTATAGAAGCCGTAAGGATGCTTTCAAGCTTTAAAAGCCACCCCATAAAACAAACACTTAAAAAAGCTGTACATTCTGTCCAGCTTTTTTTACAATTACTTGAAATGTTTTGTGTATAATATGACAACCTATACATTACTTGATCATATCCAAATAAAATCTCTTGAAACTTAAACTTACAAACAGAATACATGAATGATAAGAATATATTGTGTTCATCTCCCCTATAAATCAAAAACTCAAAAAGAACAGTCTATCTTTTTAATAAGGATACATAGCACTCTTCATTATACGAAGTGTATCTCTTCAAAAGGATAAGAAATATATTCAATCAACATAACATTTGACAAAAAAATAAAATCCATACTAAGAGGAAACAAGTGGTAATTTTTTTATTTTGGTTATCATTGTTTTTTATCAACTATAAGGGGGGAAATATATGAGTATTTCACTTAATGAAGTAAAAGATGTTATTGAATTAGCTGCTGATGAGCTTAATCCAGTAAGGGGGAGCGTTAAGTACGCTCAAATCAGTGATGTTCAAGTTTATCAAGATGAGCTTAATCCAGTGAGGGAAGGCGTTAAGTACGCTCAAATCAGTGATGTTCAGGTTTATCAAGATAAGCTTAATATGAATGGTTCACTGGAACTTTGATAATGTATTGTTGATACAGATCTATTTATACATCTAACTTTAAAAATTAAGTATATTTAAGAGCATGTTTGAATTATTTTCAGAGAGCTTTTCTCAAAAAGTTTAGGCTAAGCAAACATCTGAATTGTCAATTTCATATATCCCTTTCAATGAAAGGGATGTATTGGATGCTTTAAGACAATACGCTCTACATCCTCATAAACTCTTAATCCTAAATCCGAAGTCGTAACAGTAGTGAATGGAGTACGGAGTCCACATCCTCTTCCAAATTTTCTTGTTTTAGATACGGATAGGACCATAGAAGAATATATTGCTAGCGTTGATCAATATGCCGAAAAGCAAGAATGGGCAGTAATGTATTATGGCTTAATGCTGCGACTCCTATACTTTGGGATGCGGCAAAACAGTTTGCAGATCAATTGGCACATTCTTTAGGTTTTAGACCTGGTGGACGCGTGGATATTGACTACTTTATCGGTCGGTATTCTTCTACCCATGTTGGGATCCATGTGGATCACGCTCATAATTTTGGTTTTACTCTACAGGACGATAAAACAATGTTTGCATGGACCAACACACGAAAAGACCTTCAAGGGCTCAAATATCCTGAATATGAGGAGCATAAATCAACAGCAATTGCGCTGCAAAATCGTACAGATCGTGTTGCTTACTTCCCGCATGATGCCTTCCATGTCGCTGAAACGGGAGAAAAGGTTGCTGTAAATATCAATGTCGCTTTTTGGGAAACAGCACACGATGCACAACACCATAAAAATTATGTCACGCATTTACTCTATCTCGATGATCGAACACGGCATGATATCCGCACATCAGGAAGAGCAAGTTTAAACCCTGATAATGCTTTTCAACACTTCGCACTAAACTCTGCCATCGCAAATAGTACCTTAAAACGCCATATGCTGGTTTCTCAATTAATTTGCGATACAAGTTCACGTTTATGCGTCGGTCGCCCTCTTGTTGACGTCTCCGAAATTGAAAATGAAATCACTCTTCGCCCACCTGCAACCCTGCAATGGGTGCCCTTAACTGAAACAAAAGAACTGCTCATCGCAGCAAACGGACATTGCGCCAGTTTTGAATATAGCTCTCATCTAGAGCATTTCCTTTCTCAACTTTCATCAGGAAAAAAACTAGATCTAGTAAAATTAAATGATACCCCATATAAATATGCACAGCAGGAAATTTTAAAAGCCGTAAAAGCCTTGGCATCTTGGGGAGCATTGTGACAAAGAAAAAAACTATGATTTTCGCCCAAATCGGACTTTTCCTCGTTTTGGGATTTAGCAGCTTTGCTGATGAAACAGCGCAAGTTACATTTGCTCTACACTTAGCAGAAAGCACAGCTTCTATTTCAATGCTGCTTTTTGCAGGACTTACAGGAGGAATTTGCGCAGGACCCATTGCCCCGCGTCTTTTGCATCACTTCCAGCCAGCGCACACAATTACTGTTGTTTTATTATTTGAAGCACTCTTCATAGCCACAGCTGCAATCGCCAACCAGTTTTGGCTTTATATTGCCCTTTCTTTTACACTGGGCTGTGCTGGTTCACTCTTTTGGTCTGCTATCCTTGTTGCTGTACCTGACTTCGCAAAGACTGATCACCAATTAGATCGTGTCAACCGCATTATCCAAACAGTCCGTAATCTTGGCTATATTGCAGGACCACTGTTAGGTGGCATGTTATATGGTCTATCAAACGGACAAAAAGGATTGTTTGCGCTTTCAATCATGGTGCTTCTTGCTGCCTTTATCACTCTCTGCTCTTTTAAAAGTTTAAAAATTCATACGCAAACAACAAACACAGTGCAGCAAAGCAAAAAAGGGCTAGATTTAACGGGTCTCTTGCATAAAAAAAATGTTGTCTATGCTCTTTCTCCCCTCATCATCACCATCATCCTCACCTCTGCTCTCAATGTATTGTCGATTGTCCGCATCCGCACTGAGCTTAACTCAAGCGCCGAAACCTATGGAATGATTAGCAGCATGATCAGTTTCGGTCTTGTGGTTGGTCCACTCTGCTTCTCTAGCCTTTTTCATCGTTTTGGCAATGCCGCTGGCGCATCATTGGCTGCTGCAACCATTGGCTTTGCCATTTTCTGCTTTTCCCTCACACACATTGTGTGGCTCATGATGCTTTCATTTTTTATCCTAGGGAGTGCAAACGGTGTGCAAAATGCACTGATGGCAAGTTTTATGATGAAAGCCATCCAGAAAGAACAGCGGAACAGTCAAATGCCCGCTTATCTTTTCATCATACAAGTATCCGTATGCCTTGGCTTTATAGGAGCTGGTTTTGTTCATGTGCATCATACCAAAAGCACACTGTTTATCATTGGTATAACCACAATGATCGCAGGTATATTAGGTTTTATCGTAAACAGTGCGGTGCAAAAAAAGAAACAAAAAGAATTTGATAATGGTTAGTGGACGCAGCTATTTTCTCCATAAGCAAATAATGCCTCCAAAATGGCGTTATAACCGCAACTCTATAAAACCGTTGCTTCTAATCTCGTGCAACCTCATACCAGCTGATATGACATCAACGAGCCATCCTTTGATACATATTGCGCATCGTTGTGGAAATTTGAAATTTTGAAGCAGGAGAAACCAGTTTAACATCATGCAACAAGACCCTATAGGCTTAAACTTTTACAATGGAACCGGCGGCTATGTGTGGCAACTTGCAGACTATATGCTACATGATTGTCAGGAGAGCTCCTACACTCTTGAATTACAAAAACCTACACCACCCATAGTCATCAATTCTTTCGCTGTCTACCCTTCTAAACTCAATCCTTTATCACGCGTTCAATGGGCAAAAGATATACAAATAATAAAAAATAAACCGGCACTCATTGGCAAACGCCAAATACAACCTATCACCGTTGTTTCCACCAAAAGCAGAGCTTTTGGTGGATTTGATTCACTAATATTCGCAACACTTTATGATGGCTGTTCTGTTCAATCCTTGAAAGAAATTAAACTCAACGGTTGCCTTTTTGACGTGAACAATCTTTTTATATCCTTGTTGCGACACGGTCTCATTCAAACAGACCAACAGGCCTTTTCAAAAGATGACGCAACGACTCTTTTACGAGAACCAACATGTCGTATTGTCAATTCTCCTCTTGGGTCCCTTGCCATTAATCAACTTTACAAGGCATTGATTTATAATGATAATCTAGCGTTATTCATATTGAATTAGAACACCGAATAACCTAAGATTCTCTCATTTCAAATCTCTTTATCTTGCATCAATTAAAATCACTCATT
>NZ_JAQISY010000026.1:0-19829 GCF_028618465.1 Bartonella sp. MM73XJBT
TGATGATTTTCCACCGCTTGAAAATGAACAAGAAGACTACGAGACCAGCAAAAGCTGCCCCTCTGTCGACGGTATAAAGTTTTAGCCATGCCAAAACGCCGTCCACCGCATCTTGTTCGTGAACGTACACGCCATGGTAAAATCATATGGTATGTCCGTATTGGTCATGGACCACGGTTTCGGATTGAAGGAACCTATGGAACGCAAGAGTTTGTTGACAATTATACGCTGGCTATTAAACAAGCGCAAAATGGCTCCTCCAAAACAAAGAGGCGTACCAGACTCACAGAAGGGTCTTTCGATTGGTTGTTGCATCAGTATTTACAAAGCATGCAATGGCATAATCAATCAGAATCTACTAAAAAAGTTAAATATCGAATTCTGAATAATGTTTCTAAACATATCGGTAATCGTGCATATAAAAGTATAAACAAACAACACATTCTTGAAGCCGTAGACAGAAGGCGAGAGACCCCCGCGGCTGCAAAACATTTTTTGACCTCTTTAAACGGTCTCTTTAATTGGGCGGTTGATAATGCCCTTTTAAATAGAAATCCTGCCTTTAATATAAAAGCACCAAAATCTTTGAACAGAGAGGGATTACTGCCATGGCTAGAAGAGGACATAGACAAATATTATCACCGTTGGTCACATGGTACACATGAACGCGTCTGGATTAACGTCCTTTTGTATACCGGCTTGCGTCGTGGTGATGCCGTTCGTATCGGCTGGAAAGATGTCAAATATAATATCATCCATCTCAAAACAGAAAAGAGCCAATTTAAAACAGATGTTTTTCTTCCTATTTTACCAGAACTAGAGGAAACCCTTAAAATTGGTCCCATAGGTAATGAAACATTCATCTGCGGTAAAAGTGGAAATAAGCTTGTAAAAGAAAGTTTTGGCAATCTATTTCGTGAAGCATGTAATGCGGCGGGTATTAAAAAATCAGCCCATGGATTGCGAAAATTAGCAGCAACACGCGCCGCCAATGCTGGTGCTACAGTTTCGCAAATGAAAGCGCTTTTTGGCTGGACAGAAGATAAAATGGCATCCCTTTATACCAAAACAGCTGATAGAAAACGACTTGCAATAGAAGCAATCAAAAAGCTACAAAAAGGTTCGGGATAGACATAAAATAAGTTAAAAGAATCAACGGAATCAAAATTCCCGAACTTTTATATAACTTATTGATTTTATATAAATATAACGCTCCCTCTCTCTCCGCCATTTATCATAAAATTAATGGATTATATAAAAGTTTGGGAATTTTAGGCCCTTTGATTCTGTTGGCTGATTTTTCTGTTTATTACCTACCTTTTAAATTGCTTACATTGCTAAGTGTTTTTATAGGTGACTGGTATAGAGGGGGCTATTTTATCTCTCTACTCCCAAATACGGTCTTTTTGAGTAGAGAGATAAAAGCTTGTAAGCTATAAGAATACTGGAAAATAAGATATATTAAGTAGATTAGATCTCATTAAACGGGGTCTCTATCGGACATTTATTTTCACAATATACTACTATTCTCTATGGCTATGGAATCCACGACTCTGAGAATTTTTCATCCATTATAGATGAAGAGCAGGCTGAACTGTTGCGGCAAAAGATGCGGTAATTACTAAATAAGCCGTTTTCTATTTTATATTACAAAATCAACCATAAAGAGCACGACGCCGTGCCTGGAAAACTTCTGTGCTTGGGTTTGGGTTGAAAGCAGAAAAGTTAATAATTTATACGCCACCGAACTCAAACAACATAGATTCACGGCAAGTGATATGATTGGTGCTCGAAAATCCTAAGCTCTATCGTGATATTCAAATGTTTTACTCCGCCTCTCGTGAAATGTTCGTGATAATGATAAGTTAGTATTCTCAGTGTGATTTTTAAAAAGTTCCTTCTAAAAAAACACTACAAACAAATAAGTAAATATATACCCAAAATATAAACCAACGACAAAAAGCCAAATATATTGACCATATATGCATTCATGTAAAAAAATACTAAGAGACTAAGTCTCCCAATAGTCGACAAGAATGACTCGTATGTAGCTCTAAGACTTATCATTAATACTGTCGTGCAGGGCTACTTCCACGCGAAGATATGTATACTTAATTAAATAAAAAATCATACAGACTAAAAGAACAGCAATTTCTTTTCTTGGTTCAAAGAAAACAACTGTAAAAATCATGGCAGCTGAAAGTAATAGGAGTAAAACAAAATTCATCCTCTGACTTAAGTTTGTAAATAGAAAACTAGCAAGTAGCTGGGAGAGCAATATAAGAGAGAAGATTATGCCAAGCTAAAAATAACTTACATTGATATTATAATCTTTAAATATCCACTGCCAATACTGCGAAAATATATTGAAAAAAATAAGTAAAAGATAAAAATAGAGAGAAATATAAGGAATTTTAATAAAAATAGATAACATCTCTTTTGCGTCATAAATAAAAGAAGTCGCTTTTTTTTGCTTCTTTCTCTCCTTTTAGATCATCCAAAAAAACAAGCAAAAGAGTGTTGTCATCATCATGAGAAATGCAGAGATATACTATATGTATTGGCTAGAATAATCGGCAAAATATGCACCTATCAAACTAAATACAAACATGCCAATGTAATTATATTGAGAGCTGGAACCAAGCACCTTTTTTGTAGATGTACGTTTTGTTTTTGCATATTGAAAAAGTAAGGCGTTATAGGCACCAGCAATCAATGTAAGTGATAAGGCATTAAAAAGCTCTGCTAGAAGAAAACCGTAAAAGTTTATAGAAATGCCCATGAGAAAGATCCATGTGGCTGCACAAAAGCTCCTGCTAAAATGATCGATATTTTATAACTTTTTCTATCTGCAAAATATCCAAGGGAATATCTGTAACCATCATGACAAAGGCTTGAAATGACGTAATGATACCGATATCAATAAGCGTCAAGCCTTTTTCAAGCATATAAAAGACAATAAAGGCGCCTGTTAAAATCCTTATACCGTTAAATAAAAATCCAAACGCTCATATACTCGTCATTTATTCCCCACCAACACAAATAAAGCAATGAGTACATCAACGCTCTTAAAGTAATCAGTACATCACTTTATGAAATAAATGACGTGGAAACTTATACTTTTATGACAAATATGGCAATAGCGGCTCTATGGATCTCTAGCTTTATCAATTGACTATTTAGAAAGATTGATGAAGAATATCCTTTCTATATTTTTTCATTAGTTAAAATCCGTGAAATATTTCATTTTTTTAAGAACAGTCAAATAACCAGCAACCGTATTATATGGGTATCATAAAGGTTCATAGAATTTTGCTTAGTATTCTTAACAAAATCATTGATATTTTTCATATGATTCTGATTAGCACATGAAAAACATCTGGTTTTACTTGGGATAATAAATAGCCCCCCAACAGCATTTGCCATAACTGAACAGGTATATAACGGTGCACCCTTCATGTTGCAGATAGTTTGGTTGATAAAATGAAAAGATCTGATCCCAGATTATTGGCTGCGCATAGCACAAACTCAGTATTTTCGAGTGGTCAGAGTGTTTTTCTACATTATCCATTTTTTCATTATAGAACATAGGGCAAAATGAACTGTGATGAGCGCAATACGATGCTCGAAGGAGCATCTACATTAGATGTGAGCTGGAAGCAGTCAAATTAATAATCTGATCCGCTGCAGAACCTAAGAAGTACAGCTTTATGGGAAGGGAACGAAAAGGTCCCCTGTATCAGAGGAAATCAACGAGAGAGCATTCCTCTACTCATTTTCAAGAGCGAGCATTTCCGTAGCAATTGCGTATATGCATCCTGTATCTGCAGCTACTGATTTATGCTTTGTGTTGGCAGGAAGATGTATCATATTTCCTGGTGTACAGGTTATACGCTTTTCACTATAGAAAAAATCTAACTCTCCCTCTATAATTAAGAGAGTTTCATCGACCTTATGGGTATGCCAATCGTGTATTTTTCCTGGAAAATCTTTTTGTATCTCTATCGAGCCTTGTTTTGGCAGCATCATTTTTAAGATATCATAGATATTTTATTTAATTGAATTTTAGAAAACTTAGTCATTATCGTGCTCCATGATATGATACGGGCAAGATGGGGATTCAATATTATTATCTTGCAGGAAGTATTGCATCCACTCTCTATTATTGGGATCGCCATATTTTCCTAAAAAGGGGGATTTTGTGATAATATCAAAAGGTTCAAGTCTTTTCCCTACAGCGGAGAATGCATTCTTTGCTTTTTGTTCCGTATCGAGCAAATCAGAAAAAACCCACCTTGGCTGGAAGGTTAACATAAATGTAGAGCTTTTTCTACTTATTCTGTTTATATGAGATGGTGTATTGCAAACTATGAACATAGGTCCGCCATGAAAGCAAAACTCCCATAGAGGATCGTCCATATTTTGGGGTATATGCTCAGGCCAATCTCGCTCGTCAAGAGCTCTTAAATCTTTAAGGATAGATCAAAATTTTTCTCTATAAACTTCGATACTTTGTACAGGGGCAGGCGCCTCGAATGCAACAAAAGATGTGTTTTTTCCAAAACTCTTATAAGTATCGCAATAATTTATAAGGTCTTGCATCATATTTTTTTGCGGTCAACTTGTTGTAGAATCCAAATCGGAGCATGTCTTTTTGGTATCCATTCACCCCGAATAAGCAGGGAAAAAGTCTAGTTTTGTTATTCATGAGCACATCGAATTCTTTAAAAACAATCTGCTTCCATTTTTCATATTTGTCTATATTTCTCATTATTTGCGTTGCTGAATCCATGTTTTCCTCCCAACTGTTATATTTTATAAGAAACTGCTACGAATTGAGTCCTCTAAGGTTGATAGTTCATCATCATTTTCGCCCAAAATTGCTATAATAGCTGGGCAGGTATTTAAATCGATTGTCAGAGGTAGAGGCTCATTTTCTTTAAAAAAGAGCATAAAATGAACCACATTTTCGCAAGAATGAAGTTTTTGCTGCCATAGGTTCATATCTTTTATGATAAGACCTTCAGTCTTGTTGATAAGAAAGAGAATACGCCCTTTTTTCTTAAAGCGGCTTGGTGTTTGCGAAAATACCCCCGCAATAAGGTTGATAGAGCTTTTCAGTAAATCATCTTCATAGCAATGCACGAACAAGGAGGGTGCAATACCTCCGTGAAGGCGGGCTCCCACTTCAATCATCACGGGACCGTGAGCGGTTTGCATGATTTCCATATGCGCAGGTCCATATTCAATTCCCACTGCGCTAATACATTTTTTTGCATAAGAGATAAGATCAGCATAAAGAGAGTCTTGAGCATCGAGCACATCAAGCGATTCATAAACAAAAGCACTGCCATTATGGAGCCCCTTTTTATAGCGCGATAAACTGCATATCTTGATAGCTTCTCCCTTTACAACGGCATCTACGATGTATTCTTCTCCTACTAATCTTTCTTGGAGCAAATAAGCCTCATTAGGCATGCCAAAAATATTTTTCTGCCTCCAATCAATTCCAGAGATCCACGCTTCCACTTCCTCACGGTTGGAGAAAAATAAAACACCATCGCTTCCAGCAGAAGCATTGGGCTTCACTACATAGCCACTATGGCTTTCAAAATCATCAAGAGCACAATCATCTTTTGTAAGAATTTTTGAGCGGATATAAGACAAACCATTTTCATAGAGGCGCCTTTGCATTGCAGCTTTTTTTCGACGCCAATCGGTGGTCGAGGGGTTGTTTCCAGAGCAACCATAATAAGCAGCCAATTGCTCTGCACAATAAATACCTCCCTCAGCACCAGCCACTACGGCTGCTATATCGCCAATCGGAAAGCGCTGCTTTATTTCCTCTACACTGTGAAGTTTTGTTTCTGCCATGCCCTCACCCTGATAAGAAAGCATGAGATGCGAAGAGAGAGTTGGTTGAGAGACAACGCCATAACAAGCATAGCCTAATTTTTGCAAAGCAGGGCCATAAAGGGCACCTGTGGAGAAAGGATCGACGATAAGGATAGGTTTTCTCATGCTTTGGTCCGCTGTGTGACAAGGAAAATGACATAAATAAAGATTATCAGTCCTATAGGGGGGAGAAGATAAACAGCTGCTTGTGGTCCCATAAGGGCAGAGCTTGTAAGGAGACCAAGGATAACATAACCAGCCGATTGGGAAAGAGTATAAAGCATGCCGCTATAGCTTCCCACCAGCTCTGCTTGAGTTTCTGTCTTGGTTGCTTCAATCGTATGTTTGCGGGCATTAATTCGTATGGTATTCATCGAAAAGCCAATAAAAAAGCAAAAGACCACAGCCAAATAGGGTAATTGGGTGATGCTAAAAATGGCATCAGCTACACTCAACAATAGGGCTGGGAGGATGAATTCAAAGCGAGGGATTTTGATAAAAGCAGCTAAAAAAGCGCCAACACCTGCAATAGCGCTGCAAAGCCCATAATATTCAGAGCCAAAATTTTTCACACTTTGAAAAAGAATGGTTGCCAGTGTATTATAGGCGCAAGCATGAAAGCCAATAAGGCTTATACAGACGCATAAAAGCTTAAGTTCAGAGGTGAGTCCATCTGCTTTCGGGGGTGTCGTTTGCATCTTCTCGGTTGCAAGCTGCGTGGCATTTGTAGCATTATCGGTGCTATATTCATCGCGAAAGATAACATAACCGGCCACAAGGCTTACGATAATGTCAAACAGACAAATTACTGCAATCAAGCCATTATAGCCAAATCCAGCAGCTATTCCTTGTGAACTGGTTGCTTCTAAGAGATAACCACTCAATGCTGCTCCCAAAAAGGCACCAATTTGCACCACTGTTTGCATGATGCGGGAAGCCTTTTGCGCGCTAATATAACCACTAAGCGCTAGTTTAGTATTATAAGTCTCGAGTGTGCTTAGAGTGATCAAAGAGAGATAACCAATAGAGATAGAGACAGCAATAAAACCAAAGGGGGAATCGACATAATGAAAAAGGGCAATCAATAAAAGAAGACTATAAATGATAATCCGCCTTTTGTATAAATCTACCAACCGCAACGAGGACTTAATGCGTACAAGTTTACTTTTTTTCAAAAGATAGGGTGTAAGGGTTCCCAAAGCCATGGTTACGCCTAGGAAAACCGATGAGGATGTTATACGATAAGCATTCCAAAGATTACTTAAGAATAGCACCATATCAGAAAGATAGAGCAGGACGACAAGCCCATAAAATCGAAACACCAGCTGTTTGCGCACATCACCCCCTATAATCCCTATGTCCGCAGGTCTAAAAATACGCAATATGATAATCAACATGCATGTCTACAAATAATCAATACACGTATTGCTAAGCATTTCAAGTTTTTTTGAGAGGGACATAATATAAATTTGAACGTTGATCTTTGTTATGACGATAATTCATTTTCAGGGATTGAGGGCAGCTAGTATTTTCTCTGCGTGTTGATGCGTTGTCGATAAGGGGACGCTTCACGAAGTGACGAGCGTAGTTATGCCCTTGAGAGGAAACCTTCAGGATTGATTATGTTTATGCTCGGTGTTGAGATTGTGCTATTGATCCTTACCACGATAAGCTTGGATTTTGCTGTGACGAAAACTTCTGTTATCGGGCAGAAAATTTATAATCTCAGGTTGAAGTCACGGTTATATTCATGGTTTTTACATGGTGTTTTTTTCAAGAAGGGACGCTGTTGAATAGCTTTAGAAGGATTCGTAGACGGCGGATTTGGATGAACCAGCATCGTTATTTTACAGCTTAATTATAATATTTTGAGCATTGGCTTCTTATCAAACTGAAAATATATAAGAAATATTTTCTTCAAATGCTTTTACAAGGAGGATCACAATAGTTCTGTGATGCTTTTCAAGGTTTGGCTTGTTACTTTTTTAATGGGATCATATATCGAATATGCGTAACGGTCGGTGGTTCGAGAAAAGGCCAAGAACTCATCAGTTATCTATATAACTGAATGTGGTCTTTTTTCTTGGAGCAATGATATGCTTTGATAACATCTGTTTCTATAGCACCTACACTACGCGATCAATCCTCAAAAGCTCCGCTGGATAATGATAATTGATGCAGTGTGAACAAAAAATTAGCTTTTATTACAAGGAATGAATTTCATTTTAAGCGATCAAAAAGAGAACCTTTAGTTTAGAACTGAATCTATACATCGCATTGTCTTTAAACGCATTTTCCGATGCCTTCTTTGAGTGGTTTGTTTAAGAAGCAATGCACTGTAACCCAACATGCAATGTATCTATTGTTCGTTGAATTTACTCTAATTGATATCCATAATGGACGGGTGATTTTACAGGGCATCATTCGGATAATCCCTCCTTGGTAAAAAAACGTATATTTTCATGCATCTAAATTTGACATTTGCAAACTTTGAACACCATGGCTGTAACAAACTTTTTCTGACCCAATCTGTCGATCGGTTGATTGTTATGAAGTAGAAGATAAAGAGGTATTTTGTCTCAAAGACTATGGCGTAGCCAAGAAGTTCCCTGTTGAGTACAAACATTAGAGTAGATAATAAAGATTGAATGCAACAGGGTATCCCTTTAAGCCCTGAGGGAGAAAATCTGTTCAATGCTTTTAAACGCGCACATGAATGAAGCGTGAGTTTTTTGCGCATTATTTGCTTTAGGGTACTGAAAGAGAGCAAAGGTAACAGAGGTAGCTTATCTTACATACATGTAGAGCTCGCTTTGATACAAAAGCTGCAAATTTCCTTGTACTTCATATTGTTTTATCAATGCAGCCAATTGCTGCAAATATTCGTCTCCATGCCTAGCAATGGCGCGTTGCACTTGCGTTGAAGAGCGGCTCATGCCAATAAAGGTATCGGATGGGATTGTCATCGTCCAATTGTGTGTATGGAGAGAAATCTTTTCTGGATTTACTCGAAAGCCATCATGCATTTCCTGTAGAAAATCAAAATGACGATAATAACGGGAATAATGAGGGCTCATTTCTTCTAGCAATGTCTCATAAGCGGCGAGAAATTCGCTCTGTTTAAAATCACGATTATTTTGAATGACCGCCATAACACCTCCAGCTTGGAGTTGGTTTGAGACAATGCTAAGCAACAGAGGGCGATTCATCCATTGAAAGGCTTGTGCTGCAACAACAAGATCAATTTTACCGATTTTGGGCAATAGGCTTTCAGCTTTGCCTTGATACCATTGCACAAAAGGAAACTTTCTTTGTCCCTGCTTAATCATATCCGCCGATACATCGATAGCATGATATTGGTGTTCGTTTCCTAGAAGTTTAACAATTCCTTCTAATGCAATGCCTGTTCCAGCCCCCACATCCACAATGGATAAATGTTTTTTTTCCTTAAAAGGAAGCAGCATAGTTTTCAATAAGGAAAGAGGATAGCGCGGACGATAGCGATCATAATCATTAGCCAATCCGTCAAATTTTTCATTTTTGGGTTGAACGCTTTGTATCATAGCACCCTCCTTATAATTGCTGCCATACATAATTGAGAAGCTCTTCTTTTGCTAGTATATGAAGCATAAATTCTGCAAAAGAGCGAAATGAGTACTACCCTTTAGTATCTTTTCTCTTTCATTTGATAAAATTGATTGCGCACATTTCTTTCTAAGTGATCTCTTTTGTAGTGCAATCATAATCAGGTAAAAGTTTCATACATTCCGATAAAAATCCGTCCTAATTTTAGCGCGATTATCGCTTCAATATCTTTAGCGAGTATTGAATTTATAGCATCACTAGATGCGAACGATCAAATTCGAATACTCGAATGCAAAAGATAAAGATAAGGTCACACATTTGTATGCTATCAGAAAATTCAAATCAAAAATTTCAAAAATATGAGGTGCCAAATATACTGAGTTTATCTATATATTCTTATACCTAGCGGATATTATAGTCATCTGTAGAGCATCCCTAGCGAATGGTGGATTCTGAGATTTATAAAGCTTGCTCCATAAGAGTTGGTATTTGCTTATGTCATTTTTGTAGCAATAATAGCTATCGATCAACATATGGTGGCATCAGGATTGCTCATACATCCTATAAAGTTGCACTTTATTGTGCTTAGTATTTTCGTTTTTCGTGCAGAAATAGTTCTATGATATTATGATATATTGCAATGCTTATGACGGTGGTTTAATAAAATAAGCATATTTCGTATGCAAGGTATGAGAGGGGTATATGATTATAAATTGCAATGAGACGAAGTGTTTAAATTTGCTTATAAACATCAATGAGAGATAATTTTTTTATTTATCTTCATAGGAGCGTGGGGCTGGTCTTCTTAAGAAAGTAGTGTCTCTTATCTATTGTTAAATCAAAAGGCTTCATTGAATGTAAAATTTAAAAACATGACTCTCGTTGCAAATAATTTTGAAAATTTCAGTCTCTTACACTAAAGGAACTTGATATTCTTGATGCATCTCTCTCTGGTAACGAGTGATGAATTTAAACATATCTAAAGAGATTGTGCGTATCAAATGACTTAAAGAATGGATGGTTTAATCTTAAAATACGAAGAAAGACTCTCATTTATTGAAAAAGTTTGTGAAGTATATCAACTTTTGTCAGAAATGGGTGAGCGATTTATTGCAATTGATGGAATTGCTTCTCTTTCTTCAATCCATAATCAAATACGACACCATATAGATAAGGTTTGTTTTGGCTATGCATAAATTTACTATTGATTATAAAACTTAAAAACCTATCCACATATTCTCTTATGTATGTTAGTTTAAAGCTTATATGGAAAATTGGCTATCATTAAACCACAAGGCACTTTTTTGAAAAATTTGGGGCAGGAGGGGGTAAAGTGTTAGAAAAATGATCAATATTATCGTGATGATAATGTCTTCATTCTTTACATTAAATGTAGCGCTATAAGCACGATAAGGTATGGATATACTTAAGTATTTTTGCATATACAGAGAGTAAACTAAAGATGAAGGCAATAACGTCTCTTTTTTGGGGGGAATTTGATATCCTCTTGCCTTTCATAGATCTGGTGAGAGATGAAATGGCAAAGGTTCTTTCAGAGTAGAAGCTATAGTTCTTTCTTGATATCTATACAATGATATCAGTTTTGGCTTGGTAAGATTTCGCAGTTTTTTTTGATTTGTGGACTGCTATCCTTTCGTACAAGCAAAGCAATTGATTTCAACACGACTATAGTGTGTTTACGGTGTGAATGTAAATGCTCAATAAAAGCAGTGATATTTATGATATTTTTGCTATTGTAATATGATCTAGCCTTATCTCTAAAGTGCTTTTATTTTCATAGAAAAGTGAGTCACACTATGACAAAACAAACATTTTAAAAGCATCTAAGCGAAGAGTTTTTAATTTAACTGGCTAAAATATAAAATTGTAAAAAAACATATATTTAAAAACGGATTTCAAGATATACCCAATAATATTTATATGAAGGGGATAATTTATGTTCGCGGCAAATTTGAAAGAACGCGCTGCTTTATTCGAAAGTAGGACTTTTCTCTATTTTACATTGAGCGGCTTATTTGCTACATTTGGCAATGGGCTAAATTATATCGCATTGTCATGGCTTGCCTACCAACAGACAAGTTCAATTCGTGGTGTAGCGCTTCTAATGTTTTTTCTCTGGATGCCTAGCATTATTTTTGCACCTGTTTTTGGTGTATTGGCGGATAAATACAATCGTAAAATGCAGATTATGATTTCAAATCTTGTCAGAGGGTTGGTACTCGTGGCTTGGGTAATACTTGGGAAATTGGGTATAGAAATTGAATTAATGGTCTTGTCTACTTGCTTAGGTATTTTTGTCTCTTTTTATATGCCATCAGCTGTACCTTTAATCCAAAGTATTGTTCCAAAAGAACAGCTTTTTAATGCAAATGCGACAATCGATATGGTCTATGAACTTGGCACTATTATAGGTATGGGGTTAAGTGGATTTATCCTTGCCTATGCAGGCACAAAAGGAACGCTTCTCATAGGTGGGATATTCTTTATTATTGCTGGTTTATTTAACTTTGCAATGAAAGTACCTGAAATGCGAAAATATGAAAATCAAAATAAACTCAATTGGTGGAAAAGTTATATATCATCATTTCGTTATTTTAAGCAGAATCCGGTTCTTTTTATGCCCTATATAAGCCAGATGATTATTATGACTCTTTTGATGACCATTCCTGTTATTCTGGTTCCTTATACGCAAGAGATTTTAAGAGCAGATAACAAGATCTTTGCAATATTGGAAGCGCTTTATTCTGCAGGCGCATTTACCGGTGCGCTTTTTTCGCCACTTCTTTGTAAAGTTTTATCTATAAGGAAAACACTGGCACTTTTATTAGCTATTATGGCAATCGGTCTTGTTATTCTGTCTGTTAATACACAGACACACATTGTTTTTCCTATTTATTTCATGATTGGATTTGGGCTTTCAAGTTGGGCTCTTTCGATTTCTTTATCGCAACTCTCTTGTGATCCTGAATATCAAGGAAGATTACAGGCAAGTTTTAATGGTATTTCTGGGTGCTTTATTCTTGGAGTCTATCTCTTTATGGCAAGTGATACCAATAGCACCTCATCTCAGTCGATATACTTTCTTCAAGGTATGATTGCTGTTATTGGTGCGCTTATCGCCCTCTTTTACAAAAGTGAAAAACAATAAATTTTATTTAAGCGTTATTCACAAACATTTACGAGAGCTTTCATATTTTGCTTTTAAAGGGGAAGTGAATGCTAAGGAAGCTAACGAATAAAGCATAAGTTTTATTGATGCTCTAAAATGTGAGTTGTGTTGACGCATTATAAGAAAGCGTCAAGAGTTCTTTTTGATAAAATCTACTATCGCGATGGTTCTCTAATACAGCGCTTAAAAACTTTGAAAAGTTTTTATGTTTTAGCAGGCAGCATCATCATACTATTTGCCAGCTCCCAATGTTACGATATTCCTTAGCGCCTGAGAGCATTTAGGAGAGGGATTTTTTCTTTCTTTGTTTTATCTACACGGCACTCCCGCTTGTGACATGCAAACGAATGGTTAATCTATACAGATGTGAAAGGAAAGAATTTTAGAATATGCGGGGTTATTATTCAATAGAGATAACGATAAATTATCTTTATAAATCAATCCGATATGCCATAATAGAGGGCAGAACAATCAGCCTCCCTCATATTTTATAAGGTTATGTTTCCTTAATTGCGTTCTTCGAAATCCATATGAATAATTGTGTCAGTCTCATCAATTGTTTCATTTTCATTGGAATGAATGTTTTTGCGACGGTGCAAGGTTTGTATAATTTCCTTTTTCAAAATCGTATCTGCTTCACTTAAACGATGAATACTCAGTTCCAATTCAAGAGATAAAGCCAAATCGACGCATAATTTAAGCTCTTCTCCAATATCAAAACCGCGTTGATAGTCATCATAAAGACCAACAAGTGTATCGGACAATTCTTTATCGCATAAAGAGGCCATGCTCACTCCTCCATGTTGCGGCTTTCCCATGTGGCTTTGATATTTTAGGTATCACCTCATTGTCACCACCAAGAATTGCCATGTATACCAACATAATCGTTTTGTCAATTTTCTGTAAAGAAGCAGTTTTAAAAACGCTGTTTGTGAGAAACGTTATTGCGTTAAGATTATGAATTTTCCAATCATGGAGAAATGTAACAAGATTTTTACTATAGAGTTTGCAGAATTTAAGTTGTATCGCTAAACAGCTTTTAATTTGCACGTAAGAGAAATTCTTTTGACGATAAGCAAAGCGCTTGAAGAACTCATTATTGCCAATAAAAGCTAAATCAGTGTCATTGTTAATAAGTAAGTGTGGTTTGTAAATGTTTAGTTTTTGAAAAAGAGTTGATATTCTCATTTTTTGTAGAACATCACTTATCTTATCCATTTTGTATTAACTTTTAGACATTGATAAACCTTTTATCTTATGTTGTAATTTAAAAATGATGGGAATACGTTTGATATGTAGATCCTTGCAAAGAGGTTTAAGCAGTATTGTTGCCCAGGAAGGGTAAGAAAAATCGTATTGAGCTTTTTTGCTGTTGAAGGAATGCGACTGCGATTTTTGAAAGAGTGATCGATAAAATTGGCTTAACGGGCAAACTGATAAAGTTAGTAATGGCGCGTTTGGCTTTTTCATTGGGCTGTGTCCAAATGTTTTTGACACTGGAAAATAGTCTTTGAGAAGTTTTTGTACGTTTTCCAAGGTCATATGATAATGGCGCAGCTTAGAAAAATACTACGGCGATCGCATTTTTTGTGTGATTGTCATAAATTTCGTTCCTGCTTCAATGGATACTATAGCATCCATTTTTGTGGAGTTTATTTAAAATGACTGCCCACCTTAATGGGCAGTGATAGGAAATATAAATCAATATAATTATTTATTCAACGATTATATTGATTTTGGAGTAATTTTTTTGGCACGTCCTGAAAAAGAACCTAAAACCGAATTGGCAAGACGTTTTCGTGAAGTGCGACGCATACTTGGTTTTACGGAGCGTAAACAATTTGCTGAACATCTTGGTGTAACTGCTGGTTCCATAGGAACTTATGAAACGGGTATAAGTGAACCTACCGCCTCTGCTCTCTCTAAATACAAAGAAATTTGCGGTGTCTCATTAGATTGGCTGATAACTGGTAAAGGTGAAATGTTTGCAGATATAGCCAAGGCCAAAGCTGCTGGTTTTAAACCGCAAGCCATCCCTGCAGGGGTGATGAAAAAGCTTGGGCATTTGGCTTATACGACTTATTATGATGTACAAATAACACTTTCTCCTGAAGATGTGGCAGAATTAGCAGCAGAGCTTTATGGAAGATTGCAAGAGCTTATTCAGAACATCTATGATATGGAAGAAGTTGAAGCAACTTTGCCTCTGTTAAAACTGCATTTAAAACGCCAAATTGAAGCTGAAAAGACACAGCAAACAACGAAAAAAAAGACGAAAGCTCCCTGAAATAAAAATCTTTTTTGCTGTAAAATACTGTCTCAAAAACAGTGTATTGAGTAGTAAACATCTACAACAACATAAATTATCCGCATAATTTTTATCATTTTTGGATACAGAAAAAAATTTGCACAACGTGCATATTCATTTCAAGAATATACTGTAGATCTTTTTGTCAAGAGACAAATGAACGGATGATATTCAGAGGCAAAAGAGAGCAATTATAAAGGCTTGACCTACGAATGATTTGATTTTTCAGTATTGTATTATTTTTAGTAAAGTTTTTGTTTTGCTTTCGTAAAGGAAAAGCAAGTTTTCGAAACATACCATTTGATGAGAATAGAAAGCCACAGGCATCTCCTCTTTGATAAGTCAAAAACTTCACTAAAATGTGCATTTTAAGTTATAGGATGTACGTCTAAACATACCAATATCCTAGCCACATATTTTGAAAGTGTTCAATGAATATTAGCAATTGTCTTTAATATAACAGTTTGGATTCAGCAACACGCATTTTTCATAATGTCTTTTTCTTAATCAAAAACCTATAACGTCTTCATTATAAGGAAACATTTTGTATTTTTTGTACACAAAACAGAAAGATTATGCTTTATTTGTAAAAATGTTTTTAAGGTCTGTTTTAGATGCTCATTATTAAGAGAGGGTTATGAAAAAACTCTGCTTTACGAAGATAAGTTGCTCATAAGAATTACGACTGATTTTATATAACAATAAATGGAAAAGTTTTTTCAAACATGCCTATTCTATTTTAGGGTAGAGCATCTCGTAGAAAAAATGCATTGATGATAATGATCATTATTTATCACCTTATGTCAGAAGTCTAAAAAAATAAATTTATGCTTATAAGAGCAGTTATTATAAAGGGCTCTTTTTGTATTTAATTAAGAAGTATTTTGCGATTTAATGAAAAATTATTTTTCATACTCTTGCCATTCTGTTTATGCGCTTTATTTGAAAGGTAGAGTTGCTCTTTAAGAAGCTATTTTTATTATGAGCTAAATCGCGATATGTTTGGATGGAAATGATGTAATATTCTCAAAGTTTGTGTTTTTATTTATTTTTAGCTTGAATCCCTCTAGCTAAAAGGGTTGGGGACTTTTCTAGATTCAATGTTTTTACCGAGACTTTAGGATGAAGCCGTAAGAAATGCCGGCATCAGGAGGGGATAGCTTTACCTTTATTTATTCGTTTTGGGTGCGCAAACAGGGTTTTGCCTTGGGAGTTTTCTGCGCATTGTAATGATATTGAGCTCTGTTGGAGGAGGTTCTTATGAAAAAAAAATATTCAAAATCAAATTTGCTTAAAGCGGTCTCATTAGGAACTGCCATGGCCGCACTTTTATCAAGTGTCTCTCCTGTTTTTGCTGCAAATCTGGCGATTACAGGAGCGTCTAACTTAAGTTCGAACTTAGGCAATGTGGTGTATCCACATGGTAGTCATGGCAGTATTGTTTTTGCTGGTGATGATGACTACTGCGGTGCAGATAGTGTTGTTGGACGTGGGGGCAAACAACAACAGGGAATAAAAGATAGTCAACGAATAACTGCACAAGAACAATATGATAGATTTATTGGTGAGAAAGTTTTTGGAGGTCGTAGTCCTTATGGTACAACCACTGAAAAAGAGACTTGGGTTGGTGATGGTGTAACAAGTATTAGTGGTGCTTATATGGGGACGCCGACTTTTGGTGTCATGAATGCTATGCCTGAGGCGTATGGTATTTATTCTTTTGCTACCGGTTGTGGATCTGCTGCGACGGGTAATTATTCTACGGTATTTGGTGCAGGGGCGACAGCAAAGGCTGGAGGAGCGCAAGCCTTTGGTGTTTCTGCGCTTGCAAGTGGTATAGCAAGTGTTGCTATGGGTGTTGATTCCGAGGCATCGGGGAAATCTGCAGTTGCTATTGGAGGGCTTGCAACTGCATTAGGTCAAAATAGTGTTGCTTTGGGGACAAAAGTAAAGGCGGCAAAGAATTATGCGATTGCTATAGGTGTAGACGCTGAAGCTTTGGGTTCAGGTTCTATTGCAATAGGGGGTAGGCGCTCTGATAGAACTGATCCTAATGATCCAAACAGAAAAGTAACAGCGAAGGCTGAAAATGCCATTGCTATAGGTACGCATGCTTATGCTGAAAAGGAAGATTCGGTTGCCATTGGTATAAATGCGCAAGTCTTTTCTAAGGATGGTGTTGCTGTGGGTGGTGGCTCTATCTCTGATAGAGAAAAGGGCAAGGGGTATGATCCTGCAACAGGTAAAGAGACAACAGAAACCGGTATTGCATGGCAAAGCACTACAGGTGCTTTCAGTATTGGAGAAGTTGGTGGTCGTGATGGCAAGGGTAATTTAACACGGCAAATTACTGGTGTGGCTGCTGGTAGTGCTGATACTGATGCAGTAAATGTTGCACAGTTAAAAGCTATGAGAGATGTCATAGCAGGAGGAGGAAGTTGGAAAATTTCTGCTAACGATACAGATCCTACAAATGTTAATTCAGGCAATACAGTAGATTTTTCAGTAACAAATAGTGCGGTAGGAAAAGATAACTTAAAAATTGCACGAAATACTGCAGATAATAAGCATAAAATTGAATTCACTTTGGCTGATAATCTTAAGTTAACAAAGGTCACCACAGGTCAAAGCTCTATGAGTGATGATGGCTTTATTATCGAAAATGGGCCAATGATGACTATTGATGGTATTGATGCTGGTAATAAAGTCATTACCGGAGTAGCAGACGCGACTGAAGATAATGAAGCTGTAAATTATAAGCAATTGAAGGCTATACAAGAGGCGACTAAAACAAGCTGGCAACTTGCTGTTGAAGGTGGAGATGCTACAGCTATTGGTCCAAATGGCATGGTAAATTTACAAGCAGCTGGCAACGAAAATAAAAAGAATATCAAAATAGAAAAAGATAATGACCACAATGTCACATTTGGTTTAGCTGATAATATTACAGTAAAAAGTGTCACCGCAGGGAATACTCTTATAAGTGAAGCAGGTTTTGCTTTTGTTGATGGTAATGGTCCTCAAATCACGACTGCTGGTATTGATGCTGGTAGTAAAAAGATTACGAAAGTAGTAGAGGGGACTGATGATACCGATGCAGTGAATTTTAAGCAGCTGAAAGATTTGACCGCAGGGATAAAAACAGGCTGGAAACTTGCTGTTGAAGATGAAGAGACTACAGATGTTGGGGCAGGTAGTACAGTAAAGTTTACAGCCGTTGAAGATGATGACTTTAATAAAAATATCAAGATTGTAAGAGGCGCCAACAATGAAGTAAAGTTTGATTTAGCTGATAATATTAATGTAACGACTGTCACAGCAGGAGAAAGCATTATGAATGCTGTTGGCTTTGCGTTTAAAGATGGTGATGGGCCGAGCATAACAGTTCAAGGCATTCATGCTGGTAATAAAACGATCAAAGGAGTAGAAAAGGGCACTGAAAATACCGATGCAGTGAATGTTTCACAGTTAAACGAAGTAAAAAATCAGATAGCAGGTAATAGTCTTGTTAAATGGGACGAAGGGCAAGAACTTATCACCATTGGTAAGGAAAAAGGTGGTACTAAAATCAATATTGCAAACAAATCAGGTGCAGATAGGACTATCGCAGGCGTGAAAGCAGCAGAGAAAGGTAATGAAGCTGTTAACAAAGATCAACTTGATGATAGTATTAAGGAGGTAAATGCTTTTGTAATTAACAATGTGAACGCTTTTGCGGTTCTCTACGATAAAAAGAGTGATGGCACTGTCAATTATGAGAGTGTGACTTTGGGTGGTGGGAAAATCAACGGACAAGTCGCTCTGCATAACGTAAAAAATGGTGATATTACTAAAGCTTCAACGGATGCTATTAATGGTAGCCAGATTAATAAAATTTCTCAAGATGTTGCACAATTTTTTGGTGGAGGTACTTCATTTGAAAATGGTCAATTTACAGGACCAGAATATGAGTTAAAGACTATTGAGGAAGATGGTACAATAGATATAAAGCGATATAGTGATGTTGGTTCAGCTTTAGATGCAGTTAATGGAAATGTCTTTCAGGTTGATCATAATATGATCGTTGGATTTACTGATATTGCGGACTATTTTGGTGGTGGCGCTAAGTATGAGAAAGGCAAATGGCAAGCTCCTACTTTCAAGGTTTCTCAGCGTGACACGAATGGTGGTATTGTTAAGAACAATTACCAGAATGTTGCTGATGCTTTTGATGCTGTTGATACTTCTATCACAGATATCTATAGTCAGATTAACAATGTAACAGGCAATAGTCTTGTTAAATGGATAGAAGACCAGAAGCTTATCACAATTGGTGCGCAAAAAGGCGGTATGGAAATTAATATCGCAGGTACTGAGGGGGAGCGGACTATCGCAGGTGTGAAAGATGGAGACATTTCTGCTGACTCAAGTGATGCTATTAATGGTAGCCAGATTAATACAATATCTGGAAAAATTGCGAAGTTTTTTGGTGGAGGTACTTCATTTGAAAATGGTCAATTTACAGGACCAGAATATGAGTTAAAGACTATTGAGGAAGATGGTACAATAGATATAAAGCGATATAGTGATGTTGGTTCAGCTTTAGATGCAGTTAATGGAAATGTCTTTCAGGTTGATCATAATATGATCGTTGGATTTACTGATATTGCGGACTATTTTGGTGGTGGCGCTAAGTATGAGAAAGGCAAATGGCAAGCTCCTACTTTCAAGGTTTCTCAGCGTGACACGAATGGTGGTATTGTTAAGAACAATTACCAGAATGTTGCTGATGCTTTTGATGCTGTTGATACTTCTATCACAGATATCTATAGTCAGATTAACAATGTAACAGGCAATAGTCTTGTTAAATGG